>DATKYA010000102.1:0-11832 GCA_035528775.1 Planctomycetota bacterium
GCGATCCCCGTGCCGTTATCGGAAACCCGGATCAGCCGCTTGCCGCCGTCTTCCAGTTCCACCTCAATCCGGCTCGATTCCGCGTCGATGGAATTCTCCACAATCTCCTTCACCACGGACGCCGGCCGCTCGACCACCTCGCCCGCGGCGATCTTGTTCGCAACCGTATCCGGCAGTTTCCTGATAATGCCCATGCAGGCATTTTACCAGACACACCGGTCATGGTGCAAGGAGGAAGCGCCGAAGATGTCGTAAGATAGCGCGAAGAAGAAGGCAGGAGACAGAAGCCGGAAATCGGAATCGAACACTGAACATTGAATTGAACACTGAACATCGAATACCGAACTCGAACGCCGAACGTTCAACGGTGGACGGGCAACGGCCAACGGCCAACGGGCAACGGCCAACGGCCAACGGCCAACACTCAACGGGTAACGGTCGCAATGACAGTATGCAGTGGTCAGCAAAAAGCGGAGAGTACGAGTCGGGCGGCCTCTTCTGTTGAGCGTTGATTGTTGATCGTCGAACGTTGAGTGTTGAATGTTGAATGTTTCTTCTCTTGTTCAATGTTCAATATTCGATGTTCAGTGTTCGATGTTCATGCCTTTCACCCCACCTCTATCCTCTCCCTCTTCCCTTGTACTGCGTGGAACAGCGTCAGGTATTCCCGCAGGTGGCGAGTGACAAGGAAGTTTTCGGTGACGAAGCTCTTAGCCTTGCGGCCCATCTCGTCGATGAGCGGGCGGTGCTTGTAGAGGTAACGGATTCGCAGGGCCGCCCCTTCAGGGGTGTCGACGAGGAACCCCGTGTGGTGGTTGAACACTTGGATTCTGATTCCGCCGGTATTGCCGCCGATCACCGGTTTCTGCTTCCACATCGCTTCCGTTACGGTGAGGCCGAATCCCTCCTTCGTCGATTTCTGGAGCACGATATCGGCCATCCGCTGGAGCGCGTTGATCGTGCGGTGTGCTTCGCTCGGCAGCAGGAGCACGTGGATGTCGGGATCGTCGAGCGACGCTTCCCGCACCTGGTTGAGCACGATCGCCCCTTCGGGGTCGTCGGTGGCCTCGCCCCCGGCCAGCACGAGTTGCAACTGCGGGATGAACTTCTTCGCCAGCTTGTACGCCTCAATCACTCCCAGGGGGTCCTTGAAGCGGTCATAACGCGACACCTGCAAGACCATCGGCCGCTGAGGGTCGATCCCCAGCTTGCCATAGGCGGAGTTGATCTCCTCCGGGTCGAGATCCACGTTCTTCTCGTTCAGCGGATCGATGCTCGGCGCGATGAGATAGATCGGGTGCGGCAGCGGCTGGGCAAACAGCGGCAGCGAGAAGATGCTGGCGTCGTACTGCGACACGAACCGCCGGAGGAATCGCCACACCGGCCGGTAGGGCTTGCTTAGGTCGATGTGGCATCGCCAGATCCATTTTCCCTTGCGGTCGGGAAAATGGCTCAGCAGGGCAGCCGGCTGCGGATCGTGGATCACCACGATCTCGGCGTCCCGCAGCACCGCCGCCAGCGATTCGGCGTTGCGGGCGTTGATTTCCTCGTACACCTGCAGCAGGCTCGACGGCACGAACACCTTCTCGCCCTGCAATGCATTGTGGAAGCTCTTCGTGCACTGGAAAAAGTCTGGCGTGCCGGTGATGACCTCCCACGACGCGTCTAGCCCCAGCTCCTTCATCAGGGGTACCATCTTGCGGAGGATCTCGGCCACGCCGCCCCCAACTCGCGTGGAATTGACGTGCACGACCCGCCGGCCGCGCAACGGCTCGGCAAGCTCCAGCAGGTGCTCCACGGTGTCTTCGCCCACCACTTCCGCGTAGCGCTGCAGGATCACGGGGCGCGCCTCGGGGGGACGCCTTCTCCGGGCGCACGTTTCGCATTCCACCTCGCCGTAGAATTCCCTGAAGACTGCCGCCAGCTCCGCACGGATCTCCGCCAACGTCGAGAAATACGGATCGATCTGCTTCAGCCGGTCGCACAGCGGCCCGCACTCGGGGAAGCTGCGAATCCACTGCCGAAAATCGTCAAGCCCGTCGGGCAGGCGCCGCCTCGCATCGATGAAATGGTAGAAGATGCTGCCCACCGACATGTGCGGGAGGAACGCCGTCAGGTCGCGCGGGTGCAGAATGCTCTGCCTCGTGGGGAAGATGACGATCTGCGAGCGGATGAACTCGAACTGCTGGTCGCGCGGCGCCCACACCGGCAGCTCCACCTCGTCGAGCCGCTCCTCCAGCACTTCCAGCAGGTCGCTTCTCAGGTCCTCCAGCGTGAGATGAGCCAGCGGATCGATGATGCTCAGCCGCTCGGCAAGCACGTAGTCGTGCAGATGGTGACGCGCCCAGATGGCGAAATCGTTGTGGAACTCGGGGTCTTCGAATCGCGACTGAAGCCGCCCGCCCCAGAAATGATGATAGATGCAGTCGGAGCTGATGGTCGCCGCCAGATCGCGCAGCTCGCGGACGTTCCCCGCTCGCTTGCCCGTGGCGATTGCGATCAAGGCGCAGTCCTTGATCTCGAACGGTGCCGCTCCGTCCGGTGGCTTTTCCGACATGGTTCCCCTTCCTCCACAGGCGTCGCCGCGTTTCCTGATCGAATTACGGCCTCCAGCGATCCGCCCGATCACATCGGAGGCTCTGCACTCATCAAGATTGCCTCCGCGACCCGCATATCTTCAGCCGTGGTGATCTTCAGGTTGGTTGCAGCTTCCTCAACGATCGCCACGGTGCCGCCGAGCCGCTCGACGAGCTGCGAATCATCGGTGGCCACGATGCCGTCGCGCGCGGCCAGTTCGTGCGCGCGAACCAGCAGATCCCGCCGAAACGTCTGCGGCGTCTGGGCCATCCAGAGGTCCTCGCGGGGGACAGTCTGGATGATCCTGCCCATATCATCGGCACGTTTGACGGTCGCAATCATTCTTGATGCAACGACCGCCCCGCCGAATTCCACGGCCCGGCTGATCGATTCCACGATCGCCCGCCGTGAGACGAACGGCCGCACCGAATCATGCACGGCCACCACCGAGATGTCGGCCCGGAGGGCCTTCAGCCCCAGCCGCACCGACTCCTGCCGCACCTTCCCGCCGGGAACAATGTCGGTAACGCCCGCGGCGGCGAGTTCGGCACCCAGTTTCTCGCGCGTGCCCGCCAAGTCCTCCGGGTGCACCACGAGCACCCGCTGAACGATGCCGGGGATGTCCTTGAACCGGTCCAGCGTTCGCAGCAGGATCGGCCTGCCGGCAATCTCGACAAACGGCTTGCGCGCACCGCTGCCACCGTTGAACCGCGCGCCGACTCCGGCGGCCGGAATGACCAGTGCTACGTTGTCAGGCATTCGTTCTCCTTGCGGGCGGATACGTGCGGTCACAATCCCGGCACGCACCAGGCGCTCCGCCTCTCTGTGGTTGAATCTATCACAAGATACTGTTTTCCGCCGGAACGTTCAAGTAGTAACGAGAACCACCGCCGTTGATCCGTAGTGACGGCTCCGTCTGCGGGGCCATTCCGGCGAACTTTTTTGCTTGACTCCGCGTCCCCAAATCGGGATAATTGACAAGGCTACAGAAGATTCCTGGCCTGAGCAGGTGAGTTGCACAGCCCTGGCGGCGGCATGTCAGGCGCCTCGGCAGCGGGGCCAGCCCCAACCGCGGACTAGCCGCCTTCGAGGTCATTCAACTCATCGCGAGCTTTCTGCCAGTCGTCCTTCCATGCCGCCTTAGCTTTGAATGCGGCGAATAGTGAGTCGCCCGCGTATCAACCGCACTGCGTTCCTTGTGTTGCAGTGTACCCGCAATGGCGAGGGTTGGCCAACTGCCCCGGCTGATTGCCGTATGGCGGCAGTGCAAACACCTTGAAAGGAATTGTACGGTATGCCAATAACAGTCGACCAGATCACCATCGCGAGCTTCAGAGAGTTCTTCCGCAACATCATCGAATCCAAGGAAGCTGCCAGGGTGACGGCATTGCACAACAATCCTCCCGATCTCCTGGACCGCGCCAAGGTCTACGGCACGCGCTACGCCAACGGCAGTTGGGGGTGGGCATCCAATATCTGGCATCGAAGCGCCGCCAATTCCGTCGTCGTCAACAGCGAGGACGAACTGAAGGTGGAGCACCGCGACCTCATGCTTTCGGTCCTCGAGCGCATCATGTGCGTCCCGATGATCCAGGTCGACCAGAACCTCGGCACGCCCGGCTCACCCGCCGAAATGCGATGCAGGATGTACTGCGACCCGCAGTTCCCCGATATCGCCTATCGCTGGGGCATGCTCAATTTCCCCGGCGATCCGGATGCGGAGCCCGACGCCGAGCTGTTCATGATCCCCCACTTCCTGAACAACCCCAACGTGCCCGGCAGGAACGAGATGCTCCGGGTGATCCGGTTCCCCCACCAGCGCTACACGATCGTCACCGCGTCATCCTACCAGGGCGAGGCCAAGAAGGGCATGCTCAGCCACTGGATCTACCACGTATACAAGAAGGGCGGCACCGGCGAGCACGCGGCATTGAAGGAATTCACCATCAAGCGTGTCGACGGCACCAGCAAGCGCGTGGTGCTCAGCGTGTGGGGCCTCACCGGCAGTGGGAAGTCTACCCACGGCCTCTACGTGCTCAACGAGAAGACCGCCCCGATCTTCGTGGAGAAATTCGGCGTCGATATCTCCCAGTACGTTTCCCACGAAGTGGTGAAGAACGACGACATCGTGGCCGTATTCCGGGACCGCGTTTACAGCCCGGAAAGCGGAGCGTGGACCAAGACCGAAGACGTGGACCAGACACAGCCCGGCATCTACCGGGCGGCCACCGCCGAGTGCGCCCTCCACGAAAACACCGAGTGGGACGACAGCGGCTATCCCTGCTTCGACGGCAAGCTCTTCCAGCATCGCGGCAAGCTCAACCGCAACGCCCGTACCGTGCTGCGGATGGCCGACACCGGTTACTTCGACGGCAGCGTGGATTCCACTGCCCCGCTGAACATGGTCATCTTCATCAGCCCCGGCTATATCACCGACTTCGCGTGGCTGAAGCTGAACGATCCGGCGTTTGCGGCGAAAGTTCTGGCTGATGGCCGCACCACCGGCCACCCCGCCCAGAGCAGCAAGGGCGTGGGCGAGGAGAAATACGAGAGCCGCTACTGCCTGCCCTTCACCATGGGCGTCGGCAATGCCGCGCACGTCCACCGGTTCTACGAATTCATGCAGGAACGCGTGGGCACCGACAACCCGATTGAGGTTTACCAGTTCAACACCACCGGGCGCGTCGGCTCGCGGTACAACTGGATCGAACAGGACTTCGACGGCGAGAAGCTCTCGGTGCCCAAGACGCAGTTTGAGGATAAAAACGGCAAGAAAGCCCCGGTCGGCGGAACCGGGCCCTCAATCGCCGAAACCGAATTGTTCCTGTACCAGGCAGCCCGCGGCGCCGTTGAATACGAGCCGCACCCCCTCTGGGCAAAGCGCGTGCTCGTCCCGGTGAAGGTAGAGGGGCTTTCCGAGCGGCGCCTCCACGAGCTCAACCCCTTCACCTACAACTCGCTCGACGAGATGAAGCGGCTGCTGCACGCACAGGTCAAGACCAGCAAGTTCTGGCTGGCCAAGCAGTGCCCGGGCCTCAGCGACGAGATCCTGAACGCAATGGACTTCTGAGCGACGAACCGTGAGTGATGAACTGCCCTCGGCGGGCCTTCCGCCTCCTTATTCGTCATTCAGCATTCATCGCTCATCATCCGCCCGGAGGGAATGATCGTTGACCACCAACTACTATGAGATCCTCGAGGTCGACCCTCGGGCATCCATCGAAGAAATCAAGACGTCCTTCCGGAAAAAGGTGATGGAGCACCATCCGGACAGGAATCCTGCGGACCGACGCGGCGCCGAGGAGCGTGTGCGGCTGGTCATCGAAGCCTACCGCGTGCTGGCCGACCCCGAGCGCCGGATGCTGCATGACCGCCGCCTTCACCTCGTCGAAGAAGAGCGCGTGGAGACGATCTGGGAGCGCATCATCCGGCACGACCGCGACCCGGCCGCGCTCAGCCGTCTCGTGCTCCACGAGCTTCTCGAAGGCCACGGAGCGAAAGCCGTCGGGATCTACGAATCGCTCCTCCGCGATTTCGCCGGTTTCGACCTCCTCCCCTATCTCGACCTGAAGGACTACCTCGACTGCAAGTTTCTCCTCGGCGAGCAATACGAGCGGCGGGGCAATCTCAAGGTAGCCTTGGAGATGTATCGCGAAGTCTACGACGAAGAGGCCCAACTGCCCCGGCTGTGCTTCTTCTTCGACGAGGTGAAGATCCGCCTGCGGAACCTCTACCTCCGCGACATGGTTCGCGGAGCCGATCCGCAGACCGCCATCCACTACTACATGCTGGCACTCGAGCTGCAGTTGCCGCGGCCCGACAAGGCCATGATCCACAAGCGGCTGGCCGACGCCTACTACAAGCTCGGCGACACGGACCAGGCCCGGCAGTCGCTCGCCGAGGCCTTCCGGCAGTATCGCAAGGTGAAAGGCACCCGCCGCATCTGCGAAAAACTCGGAATCACCCCGTTGGAATGATGAATGATGAAAGATGAATGGTGAATGAAGACCGCAAGATGCACAGTGGACGCAAGGCGAGGTTTTCATTCATCATTCATCTTTCATCCTTCATCATTCAACATTTGGATTTGAGATCGAGGAGCATCCATGTCATCCCAGGCCCTTCTGCAAACCGACCTCCCTGGCGTGAACCTGCTCAACCGCGGGAAAGTGCGCGACATCTATGACCTTGGCGACTCGCTGCTGATCGTGGCGACCGACCGCATCTCGGCCTTCGATTTCATCTTGGCCAGCGGAATTCCCGACAAGGGCCGCGTCCTCACGCAGATGTCGAAATTCTGGTTCGGCTTCACCGCCGGGATCACGAAAAATCACCTGATCACCACCGACGTGCAGAAGATGGGTCACGGTCTCGAGCAATACGCCGACCAGCTCGACGGCCGCTCGATGCTCGTCAAGAAGACGAAGGTGCTCCCGGTCGAATGCGTCGTCCGCGGCTACCTCGCAGGCTCCGGCTGGAAGGACTACCAGGCCGGCGGATCCCTGAGCGGCATCAAGCTTCCGCCCGGGCTGAAGCAGGCCGACCGCCTCCCCGAGCCGATCTTCACGCCCTCCACCAAGGCCGAATCCGGCCACGACGAAGCCATCACCCAGGCCGAGGTCGAGAAGATCGTCGGCAAGCCCGCCGCCGACTACATCCGGGCTAAGAGCATCCATGTCTATACTGCGGCCGCCCGATACGCCCTCAGCCGCGGCATCATCATCGCCGACACCAAGTTCGAGTGGGGCAAGGACGGCAGCGACATCATCCTGATCGACGAGGTCCTCACACCGGATTCATCCCGCTTCTGGGACCTCGACGGCTACCAGCCCGGCACCAGCCCGATGAGCTTCGACAAGCAGTTCGTCCGCGACTGGCTGGAATCATCGGGGTGGAACAAGCAGCCGCCCGCACCGGCCCTCCCCCCCGATATCATCGAGAAGACGCGGGCGAAATACCTGGAGGCGCTCAAGCGCCTCACGGGTTGAGCACGAGGTTACCGGATTCACAAGGGGAACCGCCATGTTCAAGCGACAGCCCGATCTTCGCTCCGAGCCTGTGAAGCGCGCCGTTGCACTCGGCGAGAGCACCACCTGGGGTTATTCCGTCTCGTCCAAGGAAAAATGCTGGGTGAACCAGGTGGTGCGGATGCTGGAGGAATTCCAGGGCTGCCCGATCGAGCTGATCAACCAGGGGATCGGCAGCAACGTGATCACACCCGAGTGCCCGTCGTACGAGGCGTCTGCCCAGCCATCCGCACTGGACCGGGTCGACGCTCACGTCATCACCCACAACCCCGACCTCGTGTTTCTGTCGTACGGGCTGAACGATTCCCGCGGCGGCACGACGCCCGAAGCCTTCCGCCGGGCATACCAGCAACTGATCGACCGCATCCGGCAGGCCGGGCACCGGGCGAATACCAATCCCCTGATCGTAATCGTCAACTGCTATTACATGCACGAAATCTGCTATCGCATTTACGAGCCATGGACCAACAGCAACTACGATGTCACCGAGGTGTTCAACCTCGTGATCCGGCAGTTGGCCGAGGCCAACAACGTGATCCTCGCGGACGTCTATTCGGCGGAGGTCGGCGTGGATTGGATCATCGATGAGGACCACTGCCACCCGAACGACCTCGGGCACCGGCTGATCGCGAACCGCGTGTTCGAGGTGATCGTTCGCAACTGCAGTTTCACCGCCGCCACAATACCGAAGCAGACGCTGATCCAGGATTTCGTGCAGAAGTACGGCAATGGGCCGGACCGGGGATGACGGGAGGACTGGAAGACGGGAGGACAGAAAGAGAATCGCACGCGATCATCCGTCCTCTTATCTTTATCTTTCGTTCTTCCGTTCCCTCGTTGTCACCTCGCTTCCATCCTCCCTTCATCCTCCCCAAGATTTCCCAAGATTTTCCGTTGCAACTGCTCGCCGGCTTTGCTATAGTTTATCGTCTCTGTTTTTGTGCATCCGAAAACACCCTACAATGGAGGTACTGATGCCGGCACAGATCATTGATGGCGATGCCGTGGCCGCGAAGATTCTCGAGTCCGTCAGGCAGCAGGTCGCGGAGCTGAAGTCGAAGAACAAAGGCCCCCACCTCGTTGCCGTGCAGGTGGGCGAGAATCCGGCGTCCAAGATCTACGTCAGGAACCAGCAGAAGAGCTGCAACGACGTGGGAATCGATTATACGCTCGAGCAACTGCCCGACACGACCGACGAGGCTGGCCTGCTCGCGAAGATCCAGGAACTGAACGCCGCGCCGCACGTGACCGGCATCATCCTGCAGATGCCCCTGCCGCCGGGCGTCGACGCACGCAAGATCCAGGCGACCATCAGCCCGATGAAGGACGCTGAAGGCATGAACCCGGCCAACATCGGGCGGCTGGTCTACGGCAACCCGAACCCCGGCCCGTGCACGGCCGTCGGGGCCGTCGAGCTGCTGAAATCGACCGGCGTGCCGATCCAGGGCCAGGACGCGGTAGTGGTCGGCCACAGCGAGATCGTGGGCAAGCCGATCAGCCTGCTGCTGCTCGCACTGAACGCCACGGTCTCCACCGTGCACATCTTCACGAAGGACGTGCCGTCGTACGTGAAGAAGGCCGACATCCTGTTCGTGGCCGCCGGCAAGTCCCAGGCGATGTGGGGCCGCTACCAGCGGGACAAGAAGAAAAACCCGTCGGCTCCCCTGCCCGACCTCTCGCCGCTCATCAAGGCCGATATGCTCAAGCCCGGCGGCGTCGTCATCGACGTGGCGATCAACAGGATTCCGAAGTCCATCGACAGCCAGGGCAAGCCCGAGCTCAACGAGAAGGGCAAGCCCGCGATGATGACGGTGGGCGACGTCGACTTCGAAGCCGCCAAGGCAGTGGCGTCGTACATCACGCCCGTTCCCGGCGGCGTGGGACCGATGACCGTGGCAATGCTGCTGAAGAACACCGTGGAGACGGCGCGGATGCAACTCTGAGAAGGTTCCTTTTTCCTTTTTCCTTTTTCCTTTTTCCTTTTCAGTGAGGGCGCCATGGAAGACACGCGTAAAAAGTACTTCACAAAGAATGTCGGCGAGTACCCGGCCGAATTCGAGTTCATGGGCCGCAAGTATGTGAAGGTCGAAGACCTCCGCTACGGAACGAACCCGAACCAGACTGCCGCCTACTACCGCCCGGCAGACGCCGACTGGCTGGTGCTCGGCGACCTGCAGATGCTCAAGAGCGGCAAGGGCGGCCTCTCCGAGACCAACCTCGAAGACATGCACCACGCGCTCAAGATCGTGCGCTACTTCGACGTCCCGGCGTGCGCCGTCATGAAGCACCTCAACCCCAGCGGCGCGGCCATCACCGTGGGCAAGGAAACGCTCAAGCAGGTGTACATCAAGGCCCGCGACGGAGACCCCATCGCCGCATTCGGCGGAGTCGCCGCGTTCAACCGCACGGTCGACCTCGACACCGCCGATGAGATCATGACCACCGTCATCGAGTGTGTGGTCGCCCCCGACTACGCTCCCGGCGTGCTCGAGCGATTCAACGACTCCGCCAAGTACGGCAAGAACAAGGATATCCGCATCGTCAAGGTGCACAACATCGACAGGGTGCCGCGTTTTGTGGGCGACCCCGGCGCCGGCCAATTCAAGGAGGTGAAGGTGCTGCTCGACGGCTCAATGGTCCTGGCGGATCCGTACCTGTCGAGCATCCGCTCGACCAGCGACTTCAAGCCCGCCTACGCCGACCATCCGAAGAAGGGCAAGATCACCATCAAGCGAATGCCCACCCCGCAGGAAGCGACCGACCTGCTGTTCACGTGGTACGTGAACTTCAACGTGCGGTCCAACGGCATCGTGATCGGCCGCAATGGCGTGGTGATGGCGGCGGGCACAGGCCAGCAGGACCGCGTGAGCGCAGTGCGGCAGGCGATCGCGAAGGCCCGCGAGAAATATGTCGGCCCGGAGACGCTGCAGGGGGCCGCGCTCGCGTCCGACGCATTTTTCCCCGCAGTCGATTCCATCCAGGAATGCGTGAAGGCCGGTATATCCGCCATCGTGCAGCCCGGCGGCAGTGTGATGGACTACGAGTGCATCGACCTGTGCAACAAGCACAACATCACGATGGTGTTCACCGGCGAGCGGTGCTTCTCGCATCATTGAGAAGGATGGCTTTGGGCTTTGGCCAGGGGCCTGCTGCCAGGGCAGGCCCCTGTGTGTGCGCATGGCGGGCAGGCAGCCGCCCAGTGGACCAAGTGGACCAAGTGGACGGAATGGACTTGGATTCCACGCGCATCATCCCATCATCCTTCCCGCGGATACACATTCTGACAACTCCATGGGCATTCAATCTTGCATTTCGCCGTCATCTCCTGTAGAATCATGATAGGGGTGCACTATACGTGACAGCACAGAATTCGATGAAAAAAGTGATGATCGTGGAAGACGAGAGCGACGTGGCGGAGCTCGCCCGGCTGGCACTGGAGTCGGAGGATGTCACGGTAACGCTTGCGTTCGACGGGTTGTCTGCGCTCGACGAGATCCCGCGCGTCCGCCCGGACCTCGTGCTTCTCGATGTGATGATGCCCACGGTCGACGGTTTCGACCTCTGCAAGCGCCTGAAGGATGATCCAGACACCGAAGACATCATTGTTGTGCTATTCACGGCGGCAAACGAGCCGTTCATAATAGAGCGTATCGTGGGCGTGGGAGCCGACGACTACGTGATGAAGCCGATCGATGGCACCCGGCTGCAGCACAGGATCCGTACGCTGCTGGGGCTGCCGAAAAAGTAAAAAGTAAAAAGTAAAAAGTAAAAAGGGAGTAAGTCAAAATCAAAAAGCTAAAATTAAAAAGCTAAAAAGGAAAACCGGAAAACGGAAAATGGTCTGGTTTTTCCTTTTTCCTTTTCGGTTTCTTGCTCCTGATTTTTCTTTCTCCTTTTGACTTTTTCCTTTTGACTTTTTAATTTTTAATTTTTCCTTTTGACTTTTTCCTTCCAAGGAGTGCTGGCAATGGCCGACGAGAACTCAAGCAAGAAAGTTGACGAGGAATGGAAGTGCAGGGCCGAGGAGGAGAAGGAGCGCGCCGAAAAAGCCGCGGAGCAGAGCCGCGAATACACCGGCCCCCCGCCCAAGCCCACCTTCGCCTTCATCGTGTCCGGGATCGTCAGCCAGGCGCTCATCGGCCTCGGCCAGGTCGCCAATCCCATCACGCAGAAGAAGGAGCTGAATCTGGAAGAGGCGAAGTTTGCCATCGACACACTCCAGATGCTG
>DATKYA010000103.1:0-11527 GCA_035528775.1 Planctomycetota bacterium
CGGAATCTCCACCTGCTACCTGCTGCGATACGTGGCCGAGCGCGCGAGCACGGTGCAGGAGGGGATCGACCTCGTACGCAAGGCCAGGCGCTGCTGCGGCACCGCCATGCTGATCGCTTCGGGCAATCCGCCCGACGCCGCCATTGTGGAATTCGACAGCCGCAACGTCTCGGTGCTGGAACCGGCGGACGGCTTCGTGGGCGCGGGCAACGGCTACCAGATCCTCTATCAGCCGGAGCGCCAGCCCTACTGGGGCCGTATCGGCGAAGCATTCAACATCGTGCAGGCCAACAAGGGGCGGGTCGACCTCGACCTCAACATCGCCGGCGCGGAAGGCGTGCCGATCGTGGGGATGAACCTCCACTCCGCGATGATCGACGCCACCAATCTGCGCTTCCGCGTGGCCATAGGCAGGATTCCGGCCTACAAGCTGCCCTACCGGGCATTCCGGCTCACGAAAAGGGGCGTGGCGGCGGACGAGGGGAAGTGAGCAAGCCTACCGACAGCGCAGGCTGCAAAATTCCGTGAGAAATGAGCCGTCCTCCGCCACCATGACTTCGCAAAACATGTCCTGCATCACCACTCGCCGGCTACAATGCACGGTCAGCAGAAAGGAGACATGCATGAAGCTTTCGATCATCCTGTTGCTCGTTGCCGCCCCGTTGGCGGCTGGAGGCGAGCCGGCCGAGGTGAAGGTTGCCGCGCTGTGCACCGCCTACCGTGCGGGCTGGCATGCCGATTCCATCATCACGAAATTCCTCGCCGGCTTCACAACCGACGACGGCACCCTGCCCCCGCGTGTCAAGGTGGTATCGCTCTATATGGACCAGCCCACGCCCGACAATCTCGGGCGGAAGCTCGCCGAGCACTACCGGGTCCCCGTCTATCCCACCATATCCGGCGCCCTCACGCTTGGCGGCGAGAAACTGGCGGTCGACGCCGTCCTCTTCGTGGGCGAGCATGGGGAGTACCCGCAGAACCGCTTCGGCGCCACGATGTATCCGCGAATGCGGATCATGGAGGAAGTCTTCCGCGTGTTCGACATGTCCGGCCGGTCGGTGCCGGTGTACGTCGACAAGCACCTGTCGTACAACTGGCTCGACTCGAAATGGATCTACGACCGTGCGCGGGAGCTCGGCGTGCCGCTGATGGCGGGCTCGTCGGTTCCGCTGGTGTGGCGCAATCCGCCGCTGGAGCATCCGCGCGGCTGCACGATTACCGAGGCCGTTGCCCTCACCTACGCTTCCCCCGACTCGTACGGCGTGCATGCCGTCGAGATGATCGAATGCATGATCGAGCGGCGGGCGGGCGGCGAGTGCGGCGTCGCTTCGGTGCAATGCCTGCGGGGCGACGCGGTTTACCAGGCGGCACGCGAGGGCAAGTTCTCCATGGAGCTTGTTGATGCTGCCGCCGCCACCATCGCGGAGAAGAAGCCGGGCACGATGCAGGACCATGCCCGCGATCCCGTCGCGATCCTCCTCACCTGCGCCGACGGCCTGAAGGCCACCGTGATCATGACGCACGAATACTACGGCATGTGGTGGGCGTACGCCGCACGTGTGGACGGAAAAATCGCCGCTACGCAGTTCGTCTTCCCGCGGCTGGCAACCAAGCCCGCGTTCAGCTTCCTCGGGCGGAATATCCAGGAGATGTTCATCACCGGCAAGCCGCAATGGCCGATCGAGCGGACGCTGCTCTCCAGCGGCGTGGTGGACGCCGCCCTGCGCTCGGCGGCCGATGGCGGCAAGCTGATCGAGACGCCCCACCTGCGGATCAGCTACCAGCCGTACGATTTCGAGCCGATCCGCGGCAAGGGCACCGGGCCCGCCGGTGCGTGGCTGGGGCCGTGGCCGCCCGACGAGATCAGGGGCCTGTATCCGAAGCAGTAGCGGCTCACGGGCAGCGAGCTACGCCGCGTTTGCCGCCTCCCCCCGCTGTTTCCGGGCAGCCTGCCGGTAGCGCTCCACGTCGAATCCCATCATGTCGGCGGCAGCAATGATCGTTTCGATGGCGTCGGCCATCTCCTCACGGTTCTCGCCCCGCTCGATCAGGGCCAGCACTCCATCGTTCAGCAGGCGGTACATCCGGTTCTGGGGCAGGTAGAAGCCATAGTTGATGTGCATGGATCCGGCAACGTCGAGCAACTGCTTCAGCATGGAGGCATCGTGGATCGTGATCTGGCGCAACAGGGCGTTGATTCTGCCCATGATCATGGTGCGGAGCACCTCTTCCGATTCGCGCAGGTCGAACTGGAATCCGAGCGAGCGGCAGAAGTCGAGCATGCCCTTCATGACCCGCACGCGATCGAGGTTGCCGTCGTGCGACGACTCGCGCAGCTTCTCGGCCAGCTCGACGGCAACCGCGTACTGCGACGATATCCGCAATTCCACGGGGATCGACCATCCCAGCTCGTGATAACGCTTCATCAGGCCCACGTTTCCCTGGAAGATGTGCTCGAAGTAGCTTTTCCACGACTGCAGCTTTTCCTTCATGAGCGACGAGATCACCTTCTCGCGGTCTTCACGGAAGAGGTCGTTCAGCGTGTAGGCGCGGGTGCTGAAGAACTCCTGCACGATGGAGCGCAGGCCGATCTCCACGATGTCCGGCGCCTGGTCCATGATCCGGCTGCGCATCTGGCCGAAGTGCTCGTCGTCGGTGAACTCCCGCACGAAGCACTTCACGTCTCCTCCGCTGAAGTTGATGCAGAAGAAGGAGCCTTCGTGCTCTTCGAAGGTGATCCCGCTGAAGAAGTGGGCCGAGCCTACGCCATAGGTCCAGCTATCGAGCTGCTGCCATTGCGTGCCCGCGCCGTCGAGATGGAAATCGTAGATCTTGTTGGGCGTAGGATGATCGGGCAGCAGCGCCAGCCTGATGGCGTACTGGGCCACGACCTTCTGCCATTCGGCGGTGGCAGGCTCCACGACGTGCTCGTAGACCTTCTTCCCGTTGCCGAAGTGCGGCACGTTGCTGGGTGCGGCTTCGAGATCGTCCTTTAGCTTCTGCTCGTAGTCGTGCCCGGTGAGCTGACGACAGAGCTGTGCCGCCCGCGCCGCGTACAGCATGCACTGAACGGTCTCGATGCGAGAGATCTCGTCGAAGAACCACCCGCAGCTCGTGAACATCAGCATTGCGTGGCGCTGCATTTCGAGCAACTCGATCGCCCGAACGCGGCTTTGTTTGCTCACTTCCACTTTCATGTGCTCCGTGAGCCAGCGCGTCACGTTGTCGTGCGTGCGGTTGTTGATCACATCGATGTAGTTGTCGCGGGCCTTCCAGGGGTCGTGGAAGAGCTTGCCGCCTTCGATCTCGTAAACGGGCACGAGGGCGTCGCGGAGGTTGCGCAGTGCCTGGCGGAGGGGCGCCCGCCACTTCTGGTGGAACTCGCCGCGGCCGGTGCTGCAGCCGCAATCCTCCTTCCACCGGCCTACGCCATGCGCACAGCTCCACGAGGTTCCCTCTCCGTTCTTGCCCTGCTTGATCATCACCTCGTGAGCGGGCGGGCACAGCTCGAGATAGCGGGCGTAGTTGGTCACGTTGATCTTCCGGCGGGGAAGCTCGTACTTGACCAGGTATGCGAGGCACATGTCGCTGAACTGGTGGTGGTGGCCGAACGTCTCGCCGTCAACGGCGGCGTTCACGAGCGCCGGGCTGAATTCGGGTCTGCCATACGCCTTCCAGAAGGCCTCGGAGCAGGCCGCCGCGCTGCTGGTGAGCCCGCCGAACGCCAGGTTTCGCGACAGCGGCCCGTCGTAGAAAAACACGTCGATGAACCGGTTGTCGTTGCGCCGCCCGTCCTTGTCGTACATGAAATGGCGGTACGGCCGGCGGGGGTCGATGCTGCCGTAGGAGACGTCGGTCCAGTTGGGCGCGTCGAGTGGTTTCATTTTCTCCGCCTGGTTGAGCGCGTCGAATGGTTTCATTTTCTCCGCCTGGTTGGGCGCGAGGATCACGAACTTCATCCCGTGGTCGATCAGCACGTTCAGTGTCTGGATGTTGCAGGCGGTTTCCGATAGCCACATGGCTTCGGGTGAGCGGCCGAACCGGTGCTCGAAATCGCGGATGCCCCAAATCACCTGCGTGTGCTGATCCCGCTGGTTCTCCAGCGGCATGATCACGTGGTTGTAGACCTGCGCGATGGCGTTGCCGTGGCCGTTGTTGTGTGCCCGGCTGACGGCGTCGGCTTCCACGATCCCTTCGAGAACGTACGGAAACCGCTTCTCCAGCCACAGCAGCAGCGTCGGGCCGAAGTTCAAACTGATGTACGAATAGTTGTTCACCAGGTCTATGATCCTGTTGTTGCGGATCACGCGGCTGGCGGTGTTTGGCAGGTAGCATTGGTAGGTGATGTGCTCGTTCCAGTCGTGATAGGGCTGGGCGCCTTCCTGCCGCTCCACTTCCTCGATCCACGGGTTCTCGCGGGGGGGCTGGTAGAAGTGGCCGTGGATCACGGCGTAGCGTTGCGGATCCTGATCTGGCGAGTTGGCCATGGCGGTCACCTTCGGATTGAGGGTTGCCCGTGCGGCCGCGAGAACGTTTCGCGCCCGCCGCATCGGCATTGCTCATGGTGCCAAACAACGGGCGGGAGCTTCCCGGCGCCCAGGGCACACGCCGTGTGCCCCTACATGATCCCGTGTGGCATGTAGGGGCGGACGGGTCCGCCCCAGGGCGCGACGGAGTTGCCCGTGCCTTCAGCCGGGCCGGGCGCGCTTTCCAATGAACTGCCGCCCGAACCGCACTATCATACTACAGGGGGAG
Source organism: Planctomycetota bacterium (assembly GCA_035528775.1). GTDB lineage: Bacteria > Planctomycetota > PUPC01 > JABMSA01 > JABMSA01 > DATKYA01. Next base: position 4,756 of record DATKYA010000103.1, read on the forward strand.
AAAGCAACACCACGAGGAGGAACCAAAGGATGGCACTACGAACGGTGATTGGCGCACCCGCGAGCCTGAACGCGCGGCCGTTGATTTGGGGACTGCGCGAGAAGCTGGCGAAGGATTCGCTCGTGCTCGATACGCCCGCTGCGATAGCCGAGATGCTTCGGCGCGGCTCGCTGGAGGTCGGCCTGGTCCCGTCGATCGACTATCTCCGTAATCCCGACTACGAGATGCTGCCGGACGTCTGTGTCGCGTCCAACGGCCCGCTCATGTCGGTGATTCTCATCTGCCGCAAGCCGCCGGCACTGATCGAGACGGTGGCGCTCGACACGTCGTCGCCCGGCGCGATGGTGCTGTGCCGGATAATCCTGCAGAAGCTGTATTCGATCAGCCCCGCGTACATCGACTGGTCACCGACTGTGCCGCTGGAATCGGTGAATGCGGAAGCGTTCATGGCCGCGGGCGATTCCGCACTGCAGATGTGGCCACGCTACGACCACATCATCGACCTCAGCGACGAATGGCGGCGGCTGACGGAACTGCCGTTTGTCCACGAGGTGTGGGCCGGGCCTGCCATTCGCCCATCGGTCGGCAGGCTGCTCCGCGACGCCCGGGACCAGGGGCTGCGGCATCTTTCGCGGATCGGCTGGCAGGAAGCGGAGCGGCTCGACCTGCCGTCGGGCATCTGCCTCGACCACCTCACCAACCGCGTCTACTACTCGTTCGGCGAGAACGAACGCGAGGGTCTGGCACGCTTCCAGCACTACGCCGCCGAGATGAACCTGTGCCCCAGCGAAGCCGAACGCGAAGTGCCGATGGTGGGAATCTGAATGAACGGTACAGGCGCAAACAGTGAACATCGGAGAAAGAGGACGCGCGCAGCGGGTGATGAGGCTCGGGTAGATTCAGAATTCCGATTCCCAGGAAAAGCATGATTCTCAGAGCCGAGTATATCTGGACTGGTCGCGGCGAGCTGATCCGCGACGGGGCCATTCGGATCGAGAACGGCCACATCGATGCGGTGAGGCCGTTTGGCGAGATGAATGTGAGCCCGTTCGGCGTGGAAGACCTCGGCCACGCACTGCTGATGCCTGCCATGATCAATGCCCACACGCACCTGGACCTCAGCCACCTGGACGGCAAGCTCGTGGAAAGCAGGAGCTTCTCGCAATGGCTGAAGCGCGTGGCGCGGGCGCGAATGGTCACCGTCTTCGAGGGCCGCAGCATCCGCAAGGGAATCGACCAGGTAATCGCGGGCGGGTCGGCAACCGTCGGCGATGTGTCCGTCTCCGGCAAGTCTGCCACGTCTCTGCGCCGGCACGGGCTGCTCAAAAGCGTCGTCTACTGCGAGACGTACGGCCTCGATCCCGCGAGTTCGGCCCGGAAGGCGGCCAAGCTCCGCCGCAGAATCGAGGCGCTCCTGAGCAAGCCGGCCGTCCGCGTGGGGATCTCGCCGCACGCGCCCTACAGCGTGTCGCCGGACCTGTTTGCCAGATGCCTTGGCCTTGCGAATGAATACGGCCTGCCGATGGCCGTGCATGCGGCGGAGAGCGACATCGAGGCGGAATTCCTGGTGAACGGCACCGGCGAGCTGCGGGCCCTGCTGGAGAACTACGGCCTGCTGCCGCCCGGATGGAAACCGCCGGGAATGACTCCCGTGCACTATCTCGAGTCGCTGGGAGTGCTGGAGGCCAAGCCCATGCTGATCCACTGCAGCCACGTGAGTGCGGCGGAAGCACAAGTGGTGGCGAGAGCCGGCTGCTCGGTTGCGTTTTGCCCGCGCAGCAACGCCTTCTTCCGGCGGAGCGCCGACTCGCTGCAGATGCTCCTTGCGGCCGAAGCAAACGTGGCCATCGGCACCGACAGCCTTGCCAGCAACGAGACGCTCAGCATGCTCGACGAGATGGTCTTCCTCAAGGGGACGCATCCCGAGCTGGCATGGCAGACGATCTTCGAGATGGCCACGATCAACGGGGCGCGGGCGCTCGGCTACGACCAAGGCGGGATACTGGCCGAAGGCCTGCCGGCAAACATCACGGCCATCAGCCTGCCGGCCGTCGATGGGCAGGAATCCGAGCCGGCAGCGCTCAACGTCAGCTCGGCCGTGCTGTTCACCATGATCCACGGGGAGAAATTCACGGGCCGCCCGCGTGGGTTGCAGAAAGTGCGCGCTGTCACGGCATAATGCAAGGCAGGAGCCAATAACACCGAGCCGGGGACGTATCGGTATTCGCGGCGCCTGCATTCCCGCCCGCACCCGCAATCTTCCCGACTATCGTCATGGCACCGACCCTGAAGACGCCTAAAGCCTGTTTCCCGCTGCCTCCGGCTTCGTTTTCCCCGTCCCATTGACATTCTTTTACGATACTTCCGGATGGGTAAAGCATTGACTCAGACGCGCCGCGGCGATACAATGAGATAGGTGGCGATCCGGTGTGTGCGGGGATTCGATGTGGCCAAGAAAAAACCTGCTCCGGCCAAAACACAAAAGCCTACCGTGATCGGGGGCTATGAACTGATCTCGAAGCTCGGACAGGGAGCGGTGGGGACGGTCTTTAAAGCCCGCCAGATCAGCGTCGGCCGGGTCGTCGCTCTCAAGATCCTCGATCCGAAGTACGCCAACGACAAGAAATACGTCAACCGATTCATCCGCGAGGCCCGATCCGCCGGCAACCTCAGCCACGTGAACATCGTGCAGGGGATCGACGCCGGCCAGTCTTCCGACGGATACTACTACTTCGCGATGGAATACGTGGAGGGGGAAACTGTCAAGCGCATGCTCCAGCGGATGGGCATGATCCCCGAGCCGCAGGCGATCGACATTGTTGCCCAGGTGGCCCAGGCCCTCCGCCACGCCCTGAAGATCAAGCTGGTCCACCGCGATATCAAGCCGGAGAACATCATCGTCACCGCGCAGGGGGTGGCGAAACTGGCCGACCTCGGTCTGGCGAAATCGGTCGTCGAGGATGTTTCGCTCACGCAGATGGGCCAGGCAATGGGCACTCCCCTGTACATTTCACCCGAGCAGGCCATGGGCGAAGACGTTGACGTCCGGGCCGACATCTACTCGCTCGGCATCACCTTCTACCACATGGTGACCGGCTACACGCCCTTCACGGGCGAGAACGCCAGCCACGTGATCACCCGCCACATCAACGAGCAGCCACCTTCGCCTCGCGAGTTCAAGCCGGACCTCTCGCGGGACGTGTGCAACGTGATCCTGAAGATGATCGCGAAAAGCCCATCGGAGCGGTATCAGCAACCAACGGAATTGCTCGATGATCTCGCGGCGGTGGCAATCGGCAGGGAGCCGCCGCTCGCCACGCAGTATGCCCGGCGCAGCGTCATGAGACCGGCAATGCCGGCGTCGCGGCTGCGCGTTGCCAGGAAGGCGGTGCCGCGGCGGATCAAGATCGCCATCGCAGTCGCCGCCGCCATCATCGTTCTCGTCGGGGCGCGCGCACTGTACATGGCGTTCCGGCGCGCGGCGGCCCCGCCCGCTCAGCAGGCGAAATCAGTCAAGCCGGATACCGGGAAGCAGCCGCTGCCCTCCGAGAAATCCGCCATGGAGGAGAAAGCACAGCAGCTTCTCGCCAAGGCACGTGAGAAGGAGAACAGCGGCCACCCCTCCGCCGCCATCGAGCTGTACGCCGCGGTGGCCCGCGACTATCCCGACACGCCCAGCGGCAAGGCCGCCGCCGATCTCGCCGCCGCAATCCGGCGCAAGCTCGACGACGAAGCTCTGGCCCAGTTCCGGAAGGAGGTCGACGCCGCCTTGCAGGAATCGTATGGCAAGGCAATTCAGCTCGTCAGCGAGCGCCTGCTCGACGCCAAGCTGCCTGGCAAGCCGCTTGAGGAACTGCTGAAGAAACTGCGAACAGAGCGCACCGCCTTGCGAGCGAGGCTCGTGGAGGAGGCCACTGGCTTCACTCGTTCGGGCGAATTCGAGAAGGCGCGCGCCGCCTGGCAGCGCCTCGCCAGGGAAGCCGACTACGCCGACGACGTCAAGCAGGGACTGCAGCGGATAGACGACGAAATCACGCGCAAGGCCCTGGCGGTCGCCCGGCTGCACGCGAAGTTCTGGCTGCAGTTTACCGGCATCTTCCGCGAGCGGGGCAACGGTGTGCTCGACCGCGCCGTCGGCGCGGCCGACGCCTACGCACGCGTCTGCCTCGATGATGCCGAGTTTGCCGCCGCGAAGGACGAGATCGAATGGGACCGCGGTCTCTTCAAATACCTTCGGGAGGTGGACGCCGATGCGGCCGTCGGCTTGAAATCGCTCGAAGGCCAGTCGTTTGAGATCCGAGGCAAGAACCCCGTCCGAATCACCAAGGTCACCGATACCCGGTTCTACATCGAGCGGGAGGGCGTTAGCACGCCGGTGGAATTCAGCGACCTCACGGCCGACGAACGCCTTCGCCTTGCCGAGCATCAATGGAAGAAGACCGGCACCGAGCGGCCGGTCCATCGAGCCGTCCACATTCTGTTCAACCAACTCGCGGCCGTGATCGAGGTCGACAAGCTCGGCGTGGCCGCCGGCGAGCAGGCTCGCTTTGCCGCGCGGATCCAAGCCACGAAGACCGAGGCGGAGGCGGCCCGGCTGTTCGACCAGGCGGCCGAGGCCTATCGGAAGGACCGATGGGAGGAGGTCGAGCAGCTCCTGGGGCGGCTGTCGACCGATTACGCCGAGACGTGGACGGCCGTGCACCACGCCGCCGCGATCGCCGAGCAGCGGGCGACGGCAGCACGCGCGATTCTTTCGGCGACGGTTCCGAAGAAATTCCGCGGCAAGGTGCAGCTCCAGCGCGACGGCCGCTGGCGCTTCGAATGGGATTTCTCCGATCTCCGGCAGATCGACGACTTCGACGCGGGCGAAGCGCCCGACCAGCCCGAGCTCCGCGACAAGGCCAAGCCCCCCGTCGTCCACGAAGGCTGCCTCAAGCTGAAAGGGCAGGACGCGATCGTCCGCCCCGTCTTCAAGGGCACCCCGATCACCATCGAGTACCGCGTGAAGCTGGTGCAGGAGGCCGCCCGCTCCGGCTACGGGCGCGTCTTCGTCGTCAGCCAGTTGAAGGATCCCGTGTGGGAATTCGCCTGGTGCCACGGCCGCGCGCTTCAGGAGCCCGACTTCCTCCGCAACATCTACACGATCGGCCGCACGGAAGTGGATTGCTGGCGGTATACCATGAGGAATCTGAACGCCAAGGATCGCACCGGCTGGTACCACGTGAAGTGCGAGATCAACGACGTCGCGGCGAAGGTCGCCTTCGAGCGCCAGGAGGTCTACAACAGCAGCCTCATCCGCACGCCGATGGGCAAGATCGATCCCTCCGCTCTGCCCGATCTGTCACGCTATTACCGCGTACGCTTCGGAAGCTGGCAGCCCGACGACATCTGGGCGTTCGACGATATCGCCATCACCGGCCCGATTGACATCGATTGGATGAAGGCGCTTGTAGGCGGTGGCAAGTGAGCGTGAAGCGTCACGGAGGAGAATGGCCGTCATCCCCGCCGCGTCACACCTCGTAGCGTTCCGCGTCGGCCAGTTTCAAGTCCAGCCCGATCCCAGGCCGGGTCAGGTCCGGCTGGAGCACGCCTTGCGACAATTTCGGCACGCCGTCAAACAGCATGTGCTCGATCCGCACGTGGTCGTGGAAATACTCCATGTGCCTGATCGGGCCGGCGGCGCAGCAGGGGTGCAGGTGCAGGGAGGGCGCACAGTGCGACGACATCGGCAGGTTGAACGCGTCGCACAACGCCGCCGTCTGCAGGAATCCGGTGATCCCGCAGCGGGTGGCGTCGGCCTGCAGCACGTCCACCGCCCCGGCTTCGACCATGCGGCGGAAGTACCACAGGTTGAAGCCGTACTCGCCGGCGGTCACTTCCATTCCGGCGGGGCAGCGGTCGCGCAGCAGCCGCAAGCCCTCGAGGTCGCTGTGATGCACCGGTTCTTCAAACCAGCTCACGCGGTAGCGTGCGAGGATATCGGCCATGGCGAGCGCGGCCTTGCGGTCGAACGCGCCGTTCGCGTCGACGAATAGCTCGGTATCGCTTCCGATGGCTTCCCGTGCGGTGCGGACCCGCTGGTTCTCGTCGCGAATGTCGCGCCCGATTTTCATCTTCACGCGCGAAATCCCCTCGATCACCCAGTCTTCCAGTTGGCCGCGCAGGCGATCCATCGAGTAGGAGGTGAAGCCGCCGCTGCCGTAGACAGGGACGGTCTTGCGGACCTGCCCCAGCATCGTGGCAAGGGGCAGGCCCAGCAGCTTGGCCTTGAGGTCCCACAACGCGTTGTCGACGGCGGCGACGGCCATCGCCGCGATGCCCGATTCCGCATTGTTGCGGACCGCCTGCCGCATGGCGGCCCAGGCGGCGGGCACGTCCATCGCGTTCAGGCCTTTCACGGCGTCCGCGAGCAGATCGTGCACCACGCGCGCCGCCGCGGCATCGGCGTACGTGTAGCCCATGCCGCACTTGCCGCCCGCCGTCGCGTGCGCCAACACCAGCGTCACGCTGTCCCACGTCAGCGTGCCGTCGGCCTCCGTCCCGTCGGTCGGGATCGTATACGCCTTCGCGTCCACCTCGTCGATGGTCGCCGTCAAAACGTCCTGCACAACGAGCGACATTCGCAAGCCCTCCGTCTGGGATTGGTTCGATCGCACCCGCGAATGAGTATCCGATTTCGTGTCGGCATCATTCCGCGGAAGTCCATTGTTTACGAGGAACGGATCCCGTGGCATTATCGAGCAGCCACCGCATGTCGTCTTCCGTGATCTTC
>DATKYA010000104.1:0-3212 GCA_035528775.1 Planctomycetota bacterium
GGTCGTACCCCAACTCCGGTCTGCCGAGGCAAGTGTAAACTGGCTGCTGCTCGCGGCGCTGCCCGCGGCGATCATGGCGCTCGGGCTGCTGGTGTGCACCGCGGCCGCCGCGGCGATGCTCAGGGGCAATCTTGTGGAGGCTTTGCGAGAAGAATGATGACCATCGCAATCAGGCTGGCAATTCTTGCGTTCGCGTTCATGGGCTGGCGGACGGCTCTGCCGCAGGAGAACCAGGACTGGCCCTGCTTCCGCGGCAAGGCGGCGATGACCGGCCGGGCGACGTCGATCCTGCCGGCGGAGCCGAAGCTGCTGTGGACGCACGAGGCGGGCGCCGGGATCGAGTCGACGGCGGCGATCAGCGGCGACTCCGTGTTCATCGGCACGCGGGACGGCGACCTGCTGGCGCTGAACTTCGCGGACGGCACGCTTCGCTGGAAGACGAAGCTCGGGGCGTCGATCGCGGCGTCGCCGTGCGTTGCCGGCGGACGCGTATACGTCGGCGACGAAGGCGGCACCTTCCACGCCGTCGATCCCGCAACCGGCAAGGTGCTGTGGCGGTTCAAGGCGGGCAGCAAGATCATATCGTCGGCCACGGCCGCGCCCGACGCCGCCGCACCGGACGCGATCCTGTTTGGCTCGTACGACAACACGCTCTACTGCCTCGACCCGAAGACCGGCAAGGAGAAGTGGACGTTCCAGGCGGACGCCCAGGTGCACTGCTCGCCGTGCGTGGCTGAGGGACTGGTGATGATAGCAGGGTGCGACGGCAACGTGCGGATGATCGACCTGGCGACGGGCAAGCAGAAGGCGGCGGCATCGCTGGAGTCGAACTTCGCGGCGTGCCCGGCCTACGCGGACGGCAACGTCTATGTGGGCGCCCTCAGAGGCGAGTTGCTGTCGGTGAAGTGCGCCGACGGCACGCTGAACTGGCAGGTGAAGAAGGAGGGCGAATGTTACGCCGGGGCGGCGGTGGCGGGCGATGCCGTTGTGTTCGCCACGCGGGCGAGCAAGGTATTCTGCGTCGACCGCGCCGCCGGCTCACAGCGGTGGGAGTTCACGGCGAAGGGCAAGATCGACTCATCGCCCGTGATCGCCGGCGATACCATTTACGTCGGGTCGTCGGACGGCAACCTGTATGGCCTGAGCCTGAAGGACGGCCGCAAGGCGTGGGAGTTTGCCGCCGGCGGCGAGATCACCGCATCGCCGGCGATCGCACGCGGGCGGTTGGTCATCGGCACGAGCGATGGAGCGGTGTATTGCCTGGGGAGGAAGGACGAACGATGAAGGATGAACATCGAACATTGAATGCAAACTCGAAACATCAAGCGCGGAACGCTGTACATCGAGCTCCGAAAGTTGAACGTTTAGTGTTGTCCGTTGAACGTTCCTCTTCCTTCGGCCTTCGATGTTCGACGTTCGATGTTCAGTGTTCAATGTTCTCCCTCTTCCTCACCCCATCTCCCCACCACCCCATCCTCCCCGCCTCTCCCTATTTCTCCCACTTTCCTCTTTTCTGCCCGATAGCATCGGTCTGCTTCATGACGCGGTAGTCTGGCATTTCGCCGGCGGCGTCGTCCATCAGGCGTTGCCAGGCGAGCTTCAGCCGTGCCTTGGTTTCGGCCTCGGGCAACGGGTTGCGGCAGGCGAGGTCGCACTCGAGGTCGAACGCCTCCTGCGGGCGGGCATCGACGTTGGTGAGCAGGTGCGTGCGGTCGTCGACGTAGACGAGGCTGTGGTTGTAGCGCGAGGTGACGTACTCGCGGCGGGTCCACGAGCCGCGCCCGGCAAGCAGCGGCATCAGACTTCGGCCGTCGATCCCCTGCCGGCTGGCGACGCCCGCAAGCTCGTAGACGGTGGCCACGAGATCGGTGTTGTAGACAAGCTCGCCGCACGAGGCGCCCTCGGACTGCCCGGGCAGCCGCGCGATGAACGGCAGGTGCACCACACCGGGATACATCGCGTCGTCGGGCTTGCCGATGACGTTGCGGGGGTTGTCGCAGAAGTTCGTGCCGTGATCGCTGATGAAGAAGACGGCGGTGTTGTGCGACAGCCCGAGCTGGTCGAGCCTGATCAGCAGCTTGCCGAACCACGCGTCGACGAGCGAGCACAGCCCGCAGTACTGGGCCTCGACGTATGCGATCTCGCCGGGGGTGTAGCCGAAGCGCTGGGCAGGGCCGTAGCCGCAGTGGACGATCCGCCGCTCGGGGTAGCTCGGGTCGCCGTACATGCGGTAGTAGTTTTCGGGCGCCTCCCACGGCTCGTGCGGATCGAAGCAATCGACGAGCAGGTAGAACGGCTGGCCGGCCGTGTTGTCTTCCAGGAAGTTCATCGCCCAGCGAAAGGTGCGGGCGGTGGAGGTGTCGCTCTCGTCGCGCACGTGGGAGGTGTTGGCGAGGTGATAGGGCACGAGCGAATGGATGCCCTTCGGGAGCTCGGGGAGGCTGACGTATCGTGCGAGCCGCTCGGGGGGCACGGAGAACGGCGAGCGCCAGCGGTCCTGCTGCTGCCCGCGAATGTATTCCCACTGCCAGAACCCGCGCTGGAAGTTGAAGCCGGGTGCGAAATACGGCAGCGTGTCGGTCACGAACCCGGTGTGGTAGCCGGCGGCCGCGAGATTCTCCGCCAGGGTGTCCTCGTCGTTGTCCATCGCCTGCCAGCCGGGCAGGTAGACGATATCCCACTTCACGGGCTTGTAGTTGCGGAAGGGATACGCTCGCCTGCCCGTATGGATCGCCCGCCGCACGGGGATCGTGGGCAGCGATTCGGGATACGCGCGGGTGAACCGCATCGCTCCCGCGGCGAACGCGTCGATGTGCGGCGTGTGAACCTTCGTGCTGCCGTAGCAGCCAACGTGCGACGTGCGGAGCGTGTCGGACACGACAACGAGGATGTTTGGTCGGGAGAATGGCGAGATCGTCATGATTGAATGCCCCGCGCGCGGAATGCGATATCGGACGGGAAAGAACGTTTATAACGGCAAACGCCCAACGCTCAACGTTCAACAGTGAAGAAGCGTTCCCGCACCTGTTGGCGTTGGGCGTTGGGCGTTTGGCGTCGGGCATTCGGCACGCCCCGCGCCGTCATCACTTCAGATCGAAGCACGCGAGGGCCTGAGTATTGCGGACGATCAGCTTGCCGTCGGCCACGATGGGAGCGGTCCAGCTCTGCCCTCCGAGGGGCTTGAAGCGGCCGAGCTCCTTGCAGGCGTCGGG
>DATKYA010000105.1:0-4727 GCA_035528775.1 Planctomycetota bacterium
GCTGACCCAGGAGAACCGCGACGGCCTGCTGGGTTCCATCTTTCATCCCAACCCGGCAAACATCCGCGGCGTGGCCCGCGCGAACCTGGGCAATCCGCTGGTTCACGGCGACCTCTTCGAATCCGCCGTTCGGCCCGGCACACTGATCAGGAACGAGTCGGACCGCACGCTGAACCTCTGGCTGCCGGTTCGCTACGAGCCGAAGAACGGCGTCGCCGCCACCTGCGAGGTGCTGCTCGGCCCGGCGGGCGACAAGCTGGCACGCATCGCGTCGGGCGAGCAGCCTGCCGACGGCGCGCCCCGCGGACAATCGTTCTTCCTCCGCGTGCCGCCATACTGGTGGTATCAGGTGGATGTGCAGAACGCCGCGGTGGAGAAGGCAAAGCAGTTTCTGGAATGAACGGGAAGATGCGAGAGCCGTCTACCGCACCGCCTCGTACCTCGCCAGCTTGTTCCGCAGCGTTCGCGAGCTGACCTTCAGGATGCGTGCGGCGGCTTCCTTGTTGCCGGCGGTGTGCTCGAGGGTGCGGAGGATCAGGCCGCGCTCCATGTCGTCGATGGAGGTGCCAACGGTGGTGGACGGCAGGCCCGGTGATTCCGGCAGCGATCGCGTGTGCAGCTCGCGGCGGATGCTCTCGGCGGGGATCGACGAGGCCGGCTCCATCACCACCAGGCGGTGGATCATGTTGCGCAGCTCGCGGACGTTCCCCGGCCAGTGGTAGTCGAGCAGGAGTTTCATTCCCGATTGCCCCATCGTCTTCCGTTCGCCGTTTTCAGCGGCAAATTCGTCCAGGAAATGCTCGACGAGCACGGGCAGGTCCGGCATTCGTTCCCGCAGCGGCGGCAGATGGATCGGTACCACGTTGAGCCGGAAGAAGAGGTCTTCGCGGAAGTTGCCGCGGCGGATCTCCTCGTGCAGGTTGCGGTTGGTGGTGCTGATCACGCGGACGTCGAGGTGAAGGGTCTTCGTGCCGCCGACCCGCTCGAATTCTTCCAGCTCGAGCACGCGCAGCAGCTTGGCCTGCAGGCCGACGGGGATCTCACCGATCTCGTCGAGCAGCAGCGTGCCACCGTGCGCCATCTCGAATCGGCCGAGCTTGCGGTCGGTCGCGCCGGTGAATGCGCCTTTCTCGTGTCCAAACAGCTCGCTCTCGAGGAGGTTTTCGGAGAGCGCGGCGCAGTTGACCTTCACCATCGGCTGGCCGCGGCGCGGGCTGCGCTGGTGGATCAGCCCCGCGATCACCTCCTTGCCGGTGCCGGTCTCGCCGTGGATGAGCACGGTGGCCTTGCTGCGGGCCACGCGGTCGACGTTGTCGTAGACGCGCCGCATGGCGGGGTGCTCGCTGAGCACCGCCTCCCGGCTGTCGCGGAGGTTCAGCTCGGTGCGGAGGTAGTCGTTCTCGTTCAGCAGGCGACGCTGGTCCTCGGCCTTCAGCAGGGCCACTTCGATCTGGTCGGTGGCGAACGGTTTCAGGAGGTAATCGTTTGCCCCTGCCTTCACGGCTTCCACGGCGCTTTCGATGGTGCCGTAGGCGGTCATCATCACCACGATGGTCTCGGGCGACGATGCCTTCACGCGGCGCAGCAGCTCAAGCCCGTCGATCTCCGGCATCACCATATCGGAGAAGAGGAGATCGCAACCGGCGGCCGCCCCGTCCGCGCGCACGGCCGCGAGGGCGTCTTTGCCGCTGGAGAAGATTCGGGGCTCGTGGCCGAGGCGGGCGAGGGCTTCGCGCATGAAGTCGCGAATGAAGGGGTCGTCGTCAACTACGAAGACTGATTCGATTGGCATGGGCAGGGTTCAAAGTTGAAGGTTCAAAGTTTGACTATCTCGAGAATCCTTCGTTTCTCGCGCAAGAGATGACACCAAATGGACGTAATGGACTGAATGGACCTAATGGACCTGGCGGACGCGTGTGCCATTTTCATCGGCTGGCATCACGATGGTGATGGTCGTGCCGCGGCCCGGCTCCGATTCCACGCTGGTCTCTCCATTATGCTGCTGGACGATTCTGCGCACGATTGCGAGGCCGAGCCCTGTGCCGCCCCGCGAGGCGGGGTTGAACGGCCGGAACAGGTTCGCCCTGGTCTGGGCGTCCATGCCGCGGCCAGTGTCGGCAACGCTGATCCGTATGCTCTCGCCGGACCGGCAGGCGGAGACCGTCAGGCTGCCACCGTCGGGAGTGGCGTGGGCGGCGTTCCGCACGAGATTCACGAGCGCCTGGAGCAGTTGCAGGCGATCCGCCGGGATGGTCGCGGCGTCGGGAGGCACGTCCACCGCCACGCGCAGATGGGCGGTGCAGCCGGCAAGGGCGAGGGCGTCGTCGGCCAGGGCAGGCAGGTTCACTGGCTCCAGCCGTAGCGGCCGCGGCCGGCAGAAATCGAGCATCGATGATACCGTGGCGTTCACGACCCGCACACCGGAGATGATCCGGGCGAGGATTTCGCGGCGGCCGTCGTTCTCCTGGAGGTCGCGCTGCAGGAGGTCGGCGAACCCCTGGATTCCGGTGAGCGGATTGCGAATCTCGTGGGCCATGGCGGCGCACAGTTTCTCGCCGGAGAAATCGCCGTCGCGCTCGAGCACCTGCATGGCGCCGATGACCGCGCCATCGCCGTCACGGATGGGGCAGACGTTCTCCGCCGACTGATCCAGCAGCAGGGCGGGATCGGCCATCTCGGGCCTGCGTGCCCATCGCGGGATGGGCAGGTCGTCGTAGTGCACGCCGCATTCGACGGCATCCTGTTCGATGCTTAGAAGCTTGCGAGCGGCGGCGCTGAGCGCAACCACCCGCCCCGACGGATCCGTCGCCACCACCGGGATCGGCAGGGCGTCGACCATCCGCTCAGCGAATGCGGACGTGTGCTGTTCCGCCATCAACATCGCGAACGCCACTCCTTGTTTCGCAGTTCGGCCGGCAAGTCTACGAGATCGCGCTGATGAGCTTGGCGTCTTTCTTGCGGCCGTACTCCTGCGCGGCCTTGCGGCCCTTGCGAATGTTCTCGAGTTCCTGTTCCACCTCGTCCTTGCGGCTCTTGAGGAGTTGCTCGTTCTCCTGTTCAACCTTCATGATCTTCTCGATGGTGAGGATGATCTCGTCGAGGATGCGGTTGAGGTGGTCGTTCGCGCCGTTCTTGAGATCGTCGCTGACGCGCACCCATTTGGCCTTGTCGTCATCGAGCTTCACTTCGATCTTGTCGATGGCGCGGATGAGGTCTTCCTTCTGGTGCAACAGGGTGATGAAGTCTCGGATGTCGCCGGAGCCTTCGAGGTTGTCGTGCTGGAGCTGGGTGAGCTTGAGCACCGACTTGTAGAGTTCGGCTTCCTTTCCGTAGTTTTCGACAAGCCGCTTGGCGATGCTTTTCAGCTCGGCCAGGGTGAGCTGCGGCGTTACCCGTTCGGTCGCGTTTGACATTGCGTTCTCCTCTGGTGCCTGGTGAACGAAGAGACGACGGATCTAGTTTTCCCTGAAGCTCATTTTCCACTGGACGGCGGTTATCCACCACTCGGCCTCCGCAGCCCAGAAGGTGTCGGGGTATTCGGTGATCAGCCGCTGGTAAGCCTCGAGTGCTTCGTTGGGGCGGCCGGTGCTGCGAAGGCAGCTCGCCTGCTGAAAGAGGACCCAGCACTTGTCTTCCTTATCGGCGGCGTGCGGATCGCTGCGACCCGCCGCTTTCCTGTAGAGTGCGAGCGCGTCGTGGTATTTTCCGGCGCGGTAGAGCGCATCGGCGGCGCCAAGGATGCTGATGGGCTCCGGCGGCTCGGCTTGCTCTGAGGATGCCGGTGCAGAGCGGCCAGGCTCGGGTTGGTTGCTGCCCTTCCGAACGGCGGGCTGCGTCCGCGAGGATGCCCCCAGCAGTGCGCGGATCTCGTCCTGCAGGCTCATCAGCCTGCGGATTTCCTCCTGCATGCCATCTTCGGGGGCGGTGAGGGGGCGTGTGTCTTCGATCGATGGTACGTCTTGCACGGGTGTCTCACTTTCAGCAGGTTGTAGAGCAGGGTTCTCGAATCCCGATGCCACGTCGGCCGGGGTTGCTTGGGGGGCGCCACGCAGTGCGGCGAACATCACAATCAAAGCGAGTGCGTTCACTGATCGTCCTCCAGATCCTGCACGCCCTGGTAAGCGGCTGCGGCCTCTGCGTAGTCGCCGCGCGCCACGAGGGTATCGGCGAGGCCGCGAAGCGCCCGGCGACGCAGGCCGGCGGTCGGGCCGGCATCGAGTGCTCCACGGTAGAGCACTTCGGCCCTATCGTTCTCGCCGAGTTTGCGGGACACGTCGGCCGCGCCGACGAGAGCCTCCGCGTTCGATAGGCCAGGGCCATCGGTCTGGGCGAGTTCTTCGAACAGCTGGCGTGCCCGGGCAAACTGCCCCGCGTCGCGGGCGGCGAGGGCGAGCTGATACTTGATCAGCCGCAGGCCTTCGCCCGGTTCGGTCTGCTTGAGCGCGCGCTCGCCGAACAGGACGGCACGGTCGATGAGGCCCACTTCACGGCACAGCTCGATGATGCGGGCTCGTGCGGCCGGGGCGGCGGTGTCGTCGGAGAACCTGCTCGTTGCCCCGATGTAGGCTTCCAGGGCCTCCAGCGTGGCGCCGCGTGCATCGAGGCATTGTGCGAGCTTGTAGTACGACTGCACCGACACGCCATCCCGCGTCGAGGCGCCGGCGAGGGCGGCGAAGTCAGCGGCGGCGGCCTGCCACTGCTCGAGCTTCATCTTGCAGAGCGCGGCG
>DATKYA010000106.1:0-3494 GCA_035528775.1 Planctomycetota bacterium
AATCTGCGAAATCTGCGGATAAGAACCCGCCGACACCTTCATCAGCAAGCTGGAGCAGAAGCTTGGCAAGCGCCTGCGCCCGCTGCCCGGCGGCTGGCCGTGAAAACAAGTCGACAAGGGAACGAGGGAATAGGGCGTTTCCCGGAAAAACTGGTTGCCGGTTTCGCGTCTCCCCACCCCCGCGTGCCCCCGCCCCCTCCCCCCGTCCTTCTCTTGAGACCCGCACCCAAGCCGCACTGTTCACCCCAATAGAATGACACGGCGTCACAACCCGGCCGCGCCGTTCTGCCGGGTTCACCGTCATTCGCCATAATGCAGGGCAGGTGCGCTATGATCTATCGAGCCGACATCATCTGGGCGGGCCGCGGCCAGATCATCCGCGACGGCGGCATCCACGTTCAGAAAGGCAGGATCGTCCAGCTTGGGCCATTCAAGGAGCTGCGGCTGGACAACGAGCGCGTGCAGGAGCTGCACGACACCATCCTGCTGCCGGCGTTTGCCAACGCCCACACGCAGCTCGACCTCAGCCACCTGCGCGGCCGGCTGCATCCGGGCACCGGATTCGTCGAATGGATCGAGACCGTCAGCGCCGGCCGCCAAGGCCCCCACGGCGAAGGCCGCTCCATCCGCAAGGGCCTCGCCCAGGTGATCGCCGGCGGAACCGTGGCCGTTGGCGACATCTCCGTCAGCGGCAAGTCTGCCGAGATCCTCCACACCCACGGCCTGGTGCACAGCATCGTCTTCCTTGAAGTCAGCGGCTTCCGCCCGGCCGATGCCCAGCGCACCATCGACGCTCTCCGCCGCCTGATCGAAGGCCTGATGCACGGGAAAAGCGTGCGCCTGGGCATCTCGCCCCGCTCGCCGTATGCCGTCTCCCTCGAGCTGTTCGGCAAGTGCATCAAGCTCGGCGAAGAGCTCGACCTGCCGATGGCCATTCACGCGGCCGAAAGCATCGCCGAGGCCGAATTCCTCATGTATGGCACCGGCAGCATCCGCACGCTCATGGAGAAACGTGAGTCGCTCCCGCCCAACTGGACGCCCCCCGGCAAGCGGCCCATCCCCTACCTGCAAGAGATCGGCGCGCTCGACCGCTCCCCGCTGCTCATCCACTGTTGCGAGGTGGACTCCGACGATGCGGCCATCATCGCCAGGCACGGCTGCTCGGTGGCCTACTCCCCGCGCAGCAGCGCCTTCTTCGGCCACGCCGCCGACTCCCTCTACACGCTGCTGGACGCCGGCGTCAACGTCGCCCTCGGCACCAACGGCCTCGCCAGCAACCGATCGCTGAGCATGCTCGACGAGATGCGCTTCCTCAAGCTGCGGCATCCCGATCTCGGCTGGGAACAAATCGTCCAGATGGCCACCACCGGCGCCGCTCAGGCACTCGGCATCTGGGGCGGCGGCGTGCTCGGCGTCTACCTCCCTGCCGACATCGTCGCCGTGGACCCCGCCGGCGGCCGCGACCTCGGTCAGAAAATACTGGGCGAGGGATCGTCGGTGGAATTTGTGCTGCGGGCGGGCAGGAGACTCAAGAAGCGAACGACGGCGAAAAAGGTGCTGGTGTAGGAAATAGGGGACAGGCACACCCGCTTACCTGCTAATCTCATGGCCATGGCGCGATTGGCTCGAATCGTGGCGGCCGCCGTCGCACACCACACACGCATCACGCAGCGCGGAAACAACCAGCAAGACGTCTTCCTCGTTGACAACGGCGGAAAACGAGCATTCCCTCTCAAACGCCATCGGCCGCGCGCACTTCCGATACGGCCGGTACGTGAAAGTGCGTCCCTCCTCGTCGCGTAGCGACGGCTGAAACTTGCCATTAGCCGCATTTCAGTGGTCCCTACGGGACTCATGGAATTGGCAATCGTTTACCCACCAAGATTGGTGGGCTATGCCTCAGTCGTCCCTACGGGACGGAAGAGAGCTTGGCAGACGAGGTCTTCTTGCCTTGGCCTCACATCATTGGACGCAAGGTCGGTGGAGAGGAGGGCATTTCTGGCCGGGATCATTCATTCACTGGCGCGAGGTCGGTGGAGCTTGCCGATCTTCCGCCTTGTGCACCGCCGATGATGCGCTCCAGATACTCCCGTGCTTCCTTGATGTGCCGCTCGAATCCGCGGCCGTGCACTTCGGGCTCGACCACGATGAAGCCCTCGTAGCCGCGGGAGGCGAGCCGGGAGAGGAGGCCGGGGTTGTCGATCTCGCCCTTGCCGAAGTGGACGACGCGCCCGCCGATCTGGTCGCGAGTGTAGATGAGGTGGGTCTTGCCGATGAAGCGGTCGATCGCGGCGGCCGGGTCGATCTTGGAGGAGCAGAACTGGCCGATGTCGAGCACCACGCCCAGGCCGGGGTTGCTGATGGTGCCGAAGACGGTCTGGAAGTCGTCGAGGGTTTCGACGCGGGTGTTGTGGAAGTTGCGGATGTTGATGGTGATGCCGTGGGCGCGGGCGAAGGGGACGAGGATACGGAGCGAGTTGAGCAGTGCGTTCATGTCGCGCTCGGTGCGGATGCCGCCGCGCAGGGCCACGTTGTCGAGCCTCAGCGATGCGGCGAATGCGATCTCGCGCTTGATGCCGGTGAGGTTGGAGCCGACCGAGATGTCGGAGATGTTCAGCCCCGAGAGCTTCAGGCCGACTCGGCTGAGGTCGTCAAGCACCTGCTCGGGAAAGACGATGTCGGGATGGAGCCGCGATTCGGTATCGTAGCTGAAGGCTTCGATGTACTTGTAGCCGGCGTCGGCGATGGCGCGCATGGCGTCCGCACGGCTGTGGTGCGGTACGCAACTTGTGCTGCAACTGAGCGCTATCGCCATGATCGGAAACTCCAACAACACGAATCAAACCTGGCACGTATCCTCCACAACGGATGGCCAGCGAATCCGGCTGGCGCTTCGGCGAGTGCCAACGGGACATTCCACGAGCCGACACGGATCGATTCACTGCCGCCGGTGACGCTTGATCCGGCGCAGGGGATCCGTGGCGGCCGCGATACACTAATAGTAGTCTCAGCCGATGTGAAATGCAAGTAAGAAAAAAAATCATGTGAAAAACGCCGTTGAGCGTGTGATGTTTGGACAACGCGTCGGGTCGGGGGATGTGTGCCGATTTTGGCACCATCGGCGGGGCATGTGCCGTATTGGCACTGCCGGCACGGGGGTGGCGGCATTCGGCAGAATCGATGCAAGTGCTTGCGCCGCAATACGTTAGGCGAATCATGCGGAAATTCGCGGGCTGATTGGCATGGTTTTTGCTAAGACAAAAGGTGGCTCCGGGTGGGGCGGATGTTGATCCACGGAAGTGTATCACGGGGTCCGTCCGAAAGCTCGCAACTATCCTCTGCGGCCGTGTGAGCCGCGAACATTCCGCTCCACCTGTCGGGCCGCTTTCCCTGCCGCCGCATTCCTTCTTCCTCCTTGTTCCTTGCATTCTTCATTCTTCCAGGGTCCTGGTTCGTATGCCCTCACTTCCCCCACCCGCTCAGAAAATGAAATA
>DATKYA010000107.1:0-4026 GCA_035528775.1 Planctomycetota bacterium
CGGCGATGGCTGGGCTGCGCCCCGTAGCCGAGATCATGACCATCAACTTCATCCTCCTCGCGATGGATCAGATCGTGAACCACATGGCGAAGCTGCGGTACATGTCGGGCGGGCAGGTGAGCGTGCCGATGGTGATCAGAAGCCCGGGCGGCGGCGGGCTGTCGATGGGCGCCCAGCACTCGCAAAGCCTGGAATCGTTTTTCCTGCACGTGCCGGGGCTCGTGGTGCTTGCACCGTCCACCCCGCACGATGCGAAAGGACTGCTGAAGAGCGCCATTCGCAGCCCCAACCCCGTCATTTTCATCGAGCACGAGTCGATCTATTCCACCAAGGGTGACGTGCCGGACGACGATTACCTGGTGCCGATCGGTCAGGCCGAGGTGCGGCGGCAGGGAACGGACGTGACGATCATCGGCCATTCGCGGATGGCACTCGTCGCCATGCAGGCCGCCCAGGAGCTCGAGAAGGAGCACGGCGTCAACGCCGAGGTGATCGACCCCCGCACGCTGTTCCCACTCGACCGTGCCACGCTGACCGCCTCGCTGAAGAAGACCGGCAAGTGCGTGATCGTGCAGGAATGCTGGCCGCACTGCAGCTTCGGCAGCGATACCGCATACCAGCTCATGAACGAAGCGTTCGACTACCTCGACGCCCCGATCAAGGTGCTGTCCAGCGAGAACGTCCCGTTCCCGTACTCCCGGCCGCTCGAAGTGGCCGCCATGCCCAATGTCGACCGGGTGGTCGAGGTCGTGAAACAGATCGTGCGAGGATGATGAGATGATGGGATGAAGCGAGGCAGCGTCACTGTCCACTTCGTCCATTGCGAGCATTTGGTCCATTTGGTCCACCGAAGCGCAAAGTGGGCGAAGTGGACCAAGTGGACGTAGTGGACAGCAACAAGCCTGTTATTCCCGCTTCGCTTGATCCCGTCATCCCATTTGCGTGTCCACGTGTCATTCCCTCCTTCCCATCATCTCATCATCCCTTCATCCTGTCCCCGTGTCCCCACTTCATCCTCGCGCTTGATTCGCTGGCGCATCATGTGTAAACTGTCATTCCGGCAAATTGACAGGAGCATGCCATGTTCAACCGGATCATCGTGGTTTCGGCAGTTCTGTTCACACTCACCGCGTGCATGGCTTCGGCCGGAGATTATGAGATGAAGAAAGACGACCGCATCGTGTTCATCGGCGATTCGCTCACTGACGGCTTCACCTGGCCGATGTTCGTGCGGCAGGCGCTGTCGGAGGCGGGGAAGCCCGTGCCGGCGTTCATCAACGACGCGTCCGGGGGCGACACTGCCGGCGAGCGGCTGGCGTGCCTAGACCAGGGCGCGCTGAAGTATGAACCGACCATGGCGATCATCCTGCTCGGCGGCGGCAACGACGCATCCAAGAAACGCACCCCCGAGCAATATGCAGCCGATCTCGACGAGATGATCACCCGCCTGAAGGCCAACAAGACAACGGTTGTGCTGCTCTCGGGGAGCTTCCCCGGCCCGAAGCACCACCTGAAGGCGAAGGGGCCGAATCCGTATCGCGTGGAGCTACGCAAGCTCGCCGAAAAGCATGCGTGCCAGCTCATCGATACTGAAGACGCAATGCGACGGGCGTGGGGCCTCGGCATCTGGCTGTGGGAGGCGGACCAGGGCCACCTTAACGTCGACGGCTGCCGCGTGATCGCGCGGGCGGTCCTCGATGGGCTTGGCTGCAACGACGTGCTGCTGCCCGAGAAGCTGAAGATCGAGCCGCTCCCGGGCCTCGTGCGTGAATGGAAGTTGAAGGCCGTCGAGAAGGGGGCGCCGCCGCTCGACGAGAAAACCGTTGCCGGGGTTCGGCCCGATGACTCGTGGAAGACGCTCACCCTTAATCCGAGCCGCAGCAGAACTGGTGGATGGACCAGGTCCGCCAGGAAGGCTACGCGCTGTCAACCGACAAGCTCATCGGAAAGGCCGACACCTACCTCGGCATCGCAACCATGCACGCCGACAAGGACCGGCAGGCATTCCTGAACACCGGTGCCCACCTGAAAACCGTCTGGCTGAACGGGACAAAGGTATTCCAATCCACCGGCTGGACCGGCTTCCACGCGGGCAAGGAGCGCATTCCGGTTCAGTTGAAGGCCGGCGACAACACGCTCGTGATCGAGACCGGCGGGCAGTTCGCGTTGAACATCACGGAAGGCCTGCTGTGGTGACGGCCGTCGGTCGAGCCAATCGGCAGAACCAGCCGCAAGACTGGCAGAAGCTGACCAGATCGTATCAGGCAGTAGCCCGTGCCAACCATGCCGAGCTCGCCCCGGTCGGAACCACCTGGGCCTTGGCGTTCGCGAAGCGAAAAGACATCGCCCTCCACAGCGCCGACATGTCGCATCCCTCGCCGCTCGGCAGCTACCTCGCTGCCTGCGTGTTCTACGGAATCATCACCGGCAAGACATCGGTCGGTCTGCCAGCTTGAATGGAACCCGCGGCCGCTGGCGATTTCCGAACTTCGGCTAGCAGCGCGCGCTATCTTCTCTTTCGAGGTCGTACGTCACGGTGTACGCGTCGCCGTCGAAATGCGTCTTGACGTCGTATCCGCTGTTCATGAAGACGGCAAGCATTGCCTTGTTGGTAGGGAGTACCTTGGCGTAGAACTTCCTGACGCCGCGTTGCCGGGCGATCTGGCTGATGTAGCGGAGCAGGAAGCTGCCCATGCCCTTGTCCTGCCATTCGTCCTGGACGACGAAGGCGACTTCGGCGGAACCGTTGCTGGGATCGAGGAAGTATTGGGCGATGGCGACGATCTGTTCCTCACCGGCAGGCCCGGGCACCACGCCGACGATGGCGAGGTCGCGCACGTAGTCGATCGTAGTGAGCTGCTGGATGTCCTTGTGCGGGAACGTCTTCGTGTAGGTGAAGAACCGTGCGTGGACGGATTCGGTACTCAGCGAGTAGAGCATTTCGGTGAGAGCGGTCTCGTCGGTGGGCTTGACGGGCCGGAAGAAGATCTCGGTGCCGTCTTCCAGCGTATCGTAGCGTTCGAGCTCTTCGGGATAGTCGACCTTCTCCCACGGGAGCTCGATGATGTCTTCGGGTATGTATCGGTTTGCCTTGGCGGCCTGGATGAGCTCGTTGCGGAATCTGGGATGGGCGATGTGGATGAGGGCGAGCGCCCGTTCGTTGATGCTCTTGCCGTGGAGGTAGGCGACGCCAAACTCGGTGACGACGTAGTGGACGTCGCCGCGGGTGGTGACGACGCCGGATCCTTCGGTGAGTCGGGTGACGATCCGTGAAACCTGGCCGTCGCGTGCGGTGGACGGCATGGCGATGATGGGCTTGCCGTTCTTGCTGCGGGCCGCGCCGCGGTTGAAGTCGACCTGCCCGCCGATCCCGCTGTAGAAGCGGTAGCCGAGCGAATCGGCCACGACCTGGCCGGTGAGGTCGATCTCGAGCCCCACGTTGATCGCCACCATCTTGTCGTGCTGGCCGATCACGAATGGATCGTTGACGTAGTCGGAGCGGTGGAACTCGAAGAAGGGGTTGTTGTCGACGTAGTCGTAGAGCTTTCGAGTGCCCATGCAGAAGCTGGCGACGATCTTGCCGCGGTTAACGTTCTTCTTGTTGCAGGTGACGGCGCCGCTCTCGACGAGCTGGATGATCCAGTCGCCGAACATCTCGGTGTGGATGCCGAGGTCCTTCTTGTCGCGCAGGAATTCGGCGACGGCCTGTGGGATGCGGCCGATGCCGAACTCGATGGTGCTGCCGTCTTCGACGAGGCGTGCGACGTTCTGGCCGATCTGCCGGAGCTTGTCGTCGAGGACGGGCGGCTCGACTTCGATGATAGGCTCATCGAAGGGCACCATGAAATCGATGGAGTTCACGTGGATGAAACTGTCGCCCATGGTGCGCGGCATGTGGCGGTTCACCTGTGCGATCACGTATTGGGCGTTGGTGGCGGCGGTCTTCACGATGTCCACCGAGATGCCCAGGCTGCAGAGGCCGTTCTGGTCGGGCTCCGAGACCGTGATGAGGGCGATATCGATGGG
>DATKYA010000108.1:0-7697 GCA_035528775.1 Planctomycetota bacterium
CCTGTCGCCTGTGGCCTGCCTCCCGGAGCCTTCCCCCCTCCCTCTCCAGCCACAAAAAACCCGCGGCTGGGTAAACCGCGGGTCTGTGGGGGTAAATACATCACTGTATTTACGATTGCAGTGCCGATACAGGCACCAGCATGGGGGTCTTGACTCCACGAACTTCCATCACAACGAAGGCCTCCGGCGGGTCGCCGATCTCCACGTAGTCGAGCACTCTGCCCTTCAGCTCGAGGTCGCCGGTGGCGTGCTGCATGAACCGTAGGCGCTCGCGGGCGAGCAGGTCGCCAAGCGAGAACTCCACAAGCCTGCCTTTCACTCGAACGTCTGCGTGCATGGTTGTTGTCTCTCCGGAACCGTTCGTCGAACAAGCAGCTTTTTTACACGCAATTAGTGTGCCAAAACGCACAGCGCGCCGCACGGCGTTCCGGCATCGCCGCCGGAAATCGATGTAGCGCCGCATCTTACGGCGAGAAAAAACGTGTCGGAATCGCCGCCAGTGTGGTGCGGCCGGCTCCGGGCCGAACCGGAAAGACCTTTCCGGGCGAATCCGCCATCAAGAGGCATTTCCGGCAGACTTGTGCCAGGCCGATCCTGCGTAAGACGTGGCAGGACAATGACTTGCGGACGTCGGGCGGGAACCCGGAAAGGTCTTTCCGGAGGCAAGAACCTCCTTTCCGGCTTGATGCCGGCCTTTTCAGCCGCCATCGGGACTCTCGCGGTTCGCTGCTGGGGGGGAAAATCGCTATGCTACCTGGTGCTCAGCCTGCTCATCCTTTCCGGAAAAATGATGTGGTCGAGTCGTTCGGGACAGGTGACTTGAAACGAACAAAGCCCTTGCCTTCAGGCAGTGTTTGCGCGGGTGGACGCATGGCATGCGTTCTTCGCAAGTGCCTGTGGGCAAAGGCTTTACAGATGCCGCAGCGGACGCTCCACGGCGGGAGCGCGCGCCCGGCAACCGGCAGAGGCTCAGCGGGTCAGCCATCCTCTTGTCAGTCCTTGTGTGCGGTTAACTGGTCGTCATGTGCAGTGCCGTTTCCCCTTTCAACTCGGCCGATCGGACCCCCTTGTCCGCGGCCGATCCTGTGTCCCCGGAGTTCTTCCCTGAACCCCGATTTCCCCTGAACGGAACCAACGCGGTGAGAATATGCAAATTTCGTGCCAATGACGAGGAAAAGCTGGTCAGTTGGCCAGTTAGTCAGTTGATCAATTCGCCCGCACTTCTGCCATGATCTGCTGAGTGGACGATGTTCCGATGCGGGAGGCGCCGAGGTCGAGGTAGCGGCGGACCTGTTCGAGGGTGCGGATGCCGCCGGCGGCTTTCACTTTCACGGACTTAAGGTGGCGGGCCATCAGGGCAACGTCGGCCTCCGTGGCGCCGCCGGGGCCGAAGCCGGTGGATGTTTTCGCGAAATGGACGCCGGCCTGCTCGCAAATCCGGCACAGCATGATCTTGTGCGAGTCGGCGAGGTAGCACGTCTCGAAGATGACCTTGATGATCAGCCCGCGGCTCTTCACCACCTCGGCCACGCCCGCGATGCAGGTGGACACGTAGTCCCAGTCTTCCGAGAGCACCTTGCCGGTATTGGCGACCATGTCGATCTCGCGGGCTCCCATGTCGATGGCCATTTCAGCCTCGTCGGCCTGGATCGACGGCAGGGCAAGCCCCTGCGGAAATCCGACGACCGTGCCGACCTTCACGGTGCTGCCGGCGAGGAGCTTGCTGGCCTCGATCACGAAATGCGGCTTCACGAACGCCGCCGCCGTGCCGAACTGCCGCGCGATCTCGCAGCCCCGGGCCATGTCGGCGTCCGTGGCCGCAGGCGCCAGGACCGTGTGATCGAGATACCGGGCGATGTTCTCAGTGCTTTCGCTCATGATTTATTCCCTACGGACGAACACGAAATCCCCCGAATGATCGCAGGTGCTCACTGGCGTGAAGATAACGCTCTTGCACCTTCAAGGGGCACCCGATCATTCGGGCGTTCACCCGATCATTCCAGCTCCGCCACGCCCCAGTTCGCCGGCCGGAGGGTGGACTCGATCACCACGTCGGTAGCCACGAACATGTCGTCGCCGTTGGTGCTGAACCACGGGAGGCGCAGCATCGCCCGTGCTCCCGCCGGATCGGACAGGATCACGGTGGCGTCGAACCTGAACCGCTGGCCGGATTCCAGCTTCAGCGGCGGCCGCAGCGGCACGTGCATCTCGACGATGTAGCCCTTGCCGTCGGGCTTGACCTGTGCCGCGGCCGAACCCGGCTCCAGCCGCGCCACGCGGTCGAGCACGTTGTCGCCCTGGGCGTCGGTGTGATAGGTGCGCGGAGCGCGCTCGATCCCCGACGTGCCCTCGGCGAGCTTCACGAGAAACTCGACAACCTCGGTCTTGCCGTCGAGCGGGGCGGCGATGAACCGCACGTCGCCTGCGCCGCCCTTCTTGCGCTCCGGCTCCAGCGGGCCGACGTTGAGGTCGACCGCCGCTCCGCCGTTGAATGCCATGTCGAAGGCCGATCCATTCCTCCACGGCATCACGGTGTTCACGTCGAATGCGGCGTACAGGCCGTCGGGCTTCCAGCCCAGGTAGACGTCGGCGGCGAGCTTCGCGCCGTCGTAGATCTTGAGGGGCGCCACGCCCTTCCATTCAGCCAGCGAGCCGTCCAAGTTCACCGGCACGTCCTTCAGGTTCCGGATGAATGCATCGCCCGCGATCAGCGCCACGGCCCCGCGTGGCAGCTTGTCGCCCGCGTACAGCGTGCCGAAGTAGCCGGGGGTGTGGTTGAGGTTGCCGCGCAGCGGGCTCCAGTTGGAGCTTTGCGATACGCCGGCGAACCGGTTGCGCACGACGTTGAAGCCGACCCTGTCGCCCTCGGCGGGCGGCGTGCCTTCAACGAGTGCCCACGGCGCCGCGCCTTCCACGACCCATGCGTCCGCCTCGCGGCCCGCCTTCGTGCTGATCTTCGCGTCAGGCTGGGCCGCCCAACCCTTGCCCACGTAGAACTGGCCGTTCGGGTTGATGATGAACTGGTAGTACTTCGACCGCGTGCAGCCGGCATCGATGAAGATCTCGATGCTGTCGTCGAGGTGCATCGGCGAGCCGAACGCCCGCAGCTTATCGAGGTTCGGCTCCTTGCAGCGAAATGCGAAGTAGAAGTTGGTGTCGTCGTAGCCCACGAACACGGTCGTCGCCGCTTCCTCGTTGTCTTCTTCGGCCGGCGTGAGGCGGAAATCGTCGACCGCGCCCGCCTTCTTCCACGCCTCGTCGTCGAGCTTGCCGTCCAGCACAGGCGGTGCGGCGAGCCGCGGCAGCGTGGCCGCCACGTGCTTCTTCATTCGCGAGAGCTTGCCGATGCTCATCCTGGCCGCGGCGACCCTGAACGCCGTCGTCTTGGCAAGCTCCGCCTGCTCCGGCGTCAGCGTCAGCGTGCCCTTGTCTCGCGCGAAGGTATCCCAACCGGTGATGCGGTAGATGGCGGTCACGTTCTGCCCGCAGCCCGCGAAGATCACGTCGCCGGTGCTCAACCCGGGGGCCTTGTTTTTCCGGGTAACCTCGACCAGCGTGCCGCCGAAGTTTTCGGTGGCGAGGTGGTAGGCCGCGACGGGCGCGGCGTTCAGGTCGGGGTTCTCCAGCAGCCGGCCCACCCACAGGCCGTCGGGATCCCACACGTGTACGAGGTTCTTGTGGATGAAGTAGCACTGCATATCCGTGACGGCGAAGCAGCCGTGAGCGAGGCCGGCGACGTTCCACAGGAATCGGCCTTCGCCGGGTGCGGCTCCGAAATCGGGGGCGTGCCGCCCGGTCGTCCACACCACCTTGCCGTCCTTGTTCCATTTCACGATGTAGTTTCCGCCGATGCCTTCGCTGCCGATGCCCTTGCCGAAGGGGTTCTGCGTGTTGTTGAAGAAGCCCAGGAATCCGCCCTCGGGCAGCGGAATGACGCCGGACCCTGCCGGCCAGGTGACTTGGAGGGGGTCGAACCGCGACGGCTTGTCACCCATCGGCTGCCAGTCGGCCCAGCCGCCGTAGATGGGGGCGCCGTCCTTGGTCCAGCCCTTCGGCCGCCAGACCATCGGCCGGTCGTTCATCTCGTACAGGTTCATCTGCTCGTCGGCCCAGATGCGGCCGCAGGACCAGATCATCAGCTTGCGCGGCGAGAAGACCATTTCATCGTCCTGGGGAAGGCCGTCCCCGTTGAGGTCGGTCCAGATCACGGCTTCCTTGTTCTTGGCATCGTCCACCGAGCCGTACTTTGGATTGTCGGGGATCGTTCCGCCGAAGTATGCTTTCAGGAATGCACGCGGCGTGTAATTTGCATTCAGGAAGTCGTGCAGCAGGAAATACTTGCCGCTGACCACCGGCACCAGCCGGCGGTTGGCCTCGTCCACCATCACGATTCGCGGCGAGATGTTCATGTTCACCAGGTAGGTGCGCCCCTTGAAGTGCCGCACCACGAAGGTGTCCATGCTGTTGCCGGAGCCGATGATGCCGTCGCCGATGCCGATCAGTTGGTAGGTTTCGAGCACCTGGTAGGTCTTCTTCACGAAGTCGATTTTCGCTTTCACCACCTGGCCCGAGCCGGAATGATACCAGGCGATGCTGACGTCGTCGGGATCGACGGCGCCGCCGTTGGCGTAGTGGACGCCGCCGTACCACTCGCGGACGAGCTTGCCGGCCTTGTCGAAGAACGCCACGCGGCGGGGGGCAGCGGCTCCCTCGACCACGACGAACCCGCCCGCGCCGTCGGCCTTGATGTCGGTGATGCCCAGGAAATCCTGCGGCTCATACTTGCCGAACAGCCGCCCGCCCGCGCGGCCGTAGGTGTTCAGCAGCTTGCCGTCGGCCGAGAACCGCTTGATCTGATTCACGTTGACCTGATTCACGCTGCCGGTTTGGGCAACGAAGATCTCGCCGGACTTCGGGTCGGCGTCCAGCCGCATCGCGCTGGCGAGGCCGGTGATGATGGGCTTGGCAGCCTTGTCGGCCCGCGACAGTTTCACCACGGTATCGCCGCTGATGGCGAGCACGTTGCCGGCCCCGTCGATCGCAACGGCCCGCGGGGCGGTCACGGCCGCCTCATCGATCTTGCTGCCATCTTCGGGTTTCAGCCATTGGATCACGTTGCGATCCTTGTTGCTGATCACGATCTGGTCGCCGCGGGCAGCCATGCACAGCACGCCGCGGCCGGGCTTCCACGTCTCCTTCATGTCATTCCATTCGGTGTTGACCTTCCACTGGCCCTTGCCGGTCGCCGGGTCGACGGCGATGAGTTTGGCGTTGCCGAGCAGGGAGTACATTCTGCCGCCGGCAAGCCCCACGCCGCAGTCGTTGTTGCTTTCGAGCAGGTGGTCGCTGGTCCACAGGCTCCTGCCGTCGGGCGTGACCTTCTCCATCCCGGGCACGCACTCGCTGCAGCCGCCCATCACGTAGACGCCGGTGTCGTCGCGCGCGGCGGTGACCGCGCCCACGTGGTTGCCCGGCATGATCTGCCAGCCCGGATTGAGATTGGTGCCGAGCGACACCATCCATTCCGCCTTCAGCCCCTGCGACGACAGCAGCTTCCACGGGTGTCTGCCGGGTGCCGCGGGCTTGCCCTGCTCGTCGAGGCCGTCCCACACTGCAGTGTTGCGGCCGGCCTTGCGCGGCTCCGCGAGCAGCAGTTGGCGCACGATCTCGCCCTGCTGGTCGTAAATCGCGATGCTGACCTTCGAGTCCTTCTTGAGCCTGAATGAAATGGCCGGGCCGTTCGGTTCTTCAGCCGCGAGACCGGACGCTGCTGCGACCAGAAACGCGCTCAGGCACACGGTGGAAATCAGCCGACGCATGGTATGCTCCTTTTTGGGCAATACATCGAGAACAATGCCACGCGTTGTCGGTTCGTGGCGCGGCATTATTATGCACGTGCGGGCCGGGCTTTCAAGCGGAAATCGCCGGCCGCGCGGCGGACCCAGCCCTGAAATGGAATAGCGGGAACTTGACATGGGTCGATAATACTAATATACCTAATGACGCTTGTTCGAGCGTGGAGCTGCGTTCCGAATCGGGGTATCTTCCGGCGATTCACACCGAGGTCATATTGTGTACAGGGTCTTGAGAAGCCTGGCGGGACTGTGTTTTCTCTGCTTCGGACTGGCGGCGCCAGCCAGGGCTGGCGCGAAGCTGGAAGACGTCAACGGCCGGCCGGTCGTCCCGGGCCGGGTGCTCGTGCAGTTCGCACGGCAGCAGGGCAAGCTGCCCGGCCAACGGCTCGCCATGCAAGGATTCCGCCTCAGACGCACGTTCCGCGTCACGTCGTTCGAGCTGTGGAAGCTCCCGCCCGGCATGACGGTCGACCGCGCCATCAGGCTCGCACGCACCATCCCCGGCGTCGTCAGCATCGAGCCCGACTACGTCCGCACCGTCTCGCGCGAGCCGAACGATTCCATCTACTACAACCAGTATGCCGCCGGAAACATGAGCCTGCCGCAGGCGTGGGACCTCACCACCGGCTCGCCCGCCGTCATCATCGCCGTGATCGATTCCGGCATCCAGTTGAACCACCCCGACTTGCAGCCCAACATCTTCGTCAACACCGGCGAGATCCCCGGCGACGGGATCGACAACGACAAGAACGGATTCGACGATGATGTGACCGGCTGGGATTTCGTCGGCCCGAACCTCGACTCGCCCGTACACGACAAGGACCCCACCGACTTCCTCGGCCACGGCACGAAGGTGGCCGGCGTGATCGGGGCCGTCGGCAACAACTCCCATGGAATAGCCGGCGTCTGCTGGCAGGTCCGCATTCTGCCCCTGAAGATCGGGTCCGACTCGCCCACCCTCAACGAGCTGTCGTGCGCCGGCGAGATCGAAGCGATCGACTACGCCGTGCTGATGGGCGCGAAGATCATCAATGCCAGCTTCGGCGGCACCGACTATTCCCACGCCGAGCTCGAGGCCATCCAGCGGGCGCAGGAGGCCGGCATCCTGTTTGTGGCAGCCGCCGGCAACGCCTCCCGCAATACCGATACGGCCCCCGAATACCCCGCCAGCTACAACCTGGCAAGTATCATCTCGGCCGCCGCCAGCGATGCGAACGACAACCTCGCCGGATACTCGAACTACGGGGCGAAGTCGGTGGACATCGCCGCTCCCGGCACGTCGATCTACACCACGCGGATGACCAGCTCCTACGCGTTCGCGAGCGGCACGTCGTTTGCCAGCCCGCAGATGGCGGGGATCGCGGGGCTGCTGCGGACGCGGTTCCCCGGCTTGGGGGTCCGCGAGCTGCGGCTGATGCTGCTCGAGGGGAACGACCCGATCGTGCCGTATGCCGGGAAGTGCGCCACCGGCGGCAGGGCAAATGCCCTGAAGGCCCTCGCCGCCCGCCCGCCCGTCACCGACCGCTACGCCGTCACCTTCCCCACGCCGCTGCCCATTCCCGACAACGACCCGTCCGGCGTGGAAAACGCGATCACCGTCCCCGGCGACGTCACCGTCCGCGACGTCTCGGTGCACGTGGAAACCGATCACCCGTGGATGGGCGACCTCGAGGTGCGGCTCACCTCGCCCGCCGGCACCGCCAACACGCTGCGGTCGTCGAACGTCGACGACAGCCAGGGCTTCGCCTACGATTTCGATACCCAGCTCAGCTTCCGCGGGGAATCATCGGCGGGCAACTGGACGCTGAAGATCATCGACAACGGCCCGGACGACGTGGGCAC
>DATKYA010000109.1:0-3530 GCA_035528775.1 Planctomycetota bacterium
GCATACGTGTCGGGGATGAACCGGTTGTAGCGGTCGAACCACTCGCGCTTGCGTTCGCCGGGCGTGGCGCCGAATTCCTGCGTGAAGGCGGCGATCGACTTCTCGAGGGCGTCCTTGCTCGGGCCGGGTTCGGCGAAGCTCTGCACGTGCGCGTGCCCCGTGAAGTACCACCCGGCGAAGCTCGGCCAGCGCGACGCGAACTGCGTGAACACCTGCACCTGCCGCTGGCTCTCGGGCCACGTCTCCGGCCGGTACGGGATCATCGTCTCGTTGAAGATGAGCTGCAGGCGGCTGTCGATCCCGCGACGCGTCGTGGCCTGCAGGTAGCGGTCGAACCGGTGCGGCTGATACAGCAACTCGGGCGGCGGCAGGCACGGACTCTCCTCCAGCAGCGGGATCAGCTTGTCCGCGTCCTGCAACTCCGGTGCCCGCATGCTCAGCGCTTCCCGCCGCGACGCCACCGAGTACACCTGCCGGAGATCCAGGTTGAACCCGCGGCGCGCGATAACGTCCACGCTATTCACAGCCAGCTCGGCCGGGATGTCGTCCTCATTCACCTCCGGGTAATGCGCCATCAGGAACGGCTTGGGCAACGCCGCCGGCACCAGTTCGAAATCCCAGGAGGCAAAACCGTAGCCGGGGTCAAACTCATCTCTGGAACGGTCCGGGTCCGTTCCTCCCGCACGAATCGTGTAGATGCCCGGCGCCAGCGCGGCCGTGATCTCGCCCGGCACGGCAAGTGCGATCGTATTCGCACCGGCCTCGGCGTCGAATGGCACCCACTTCCGCTCGCCGATCATCCGATGGGAACCGGATTCCTCCAGTCGCAGCATGATGACCTGCCGCGGCTGCTTCCCGGCCGATTTGATCACGCAGGAGAACGGCACGTCCTCCCCGCACCGCCAGACCGAGCGGTTGCGGTTGGATATGATCGCCAGCGAGCCGGCTTCCAGCCCGGAGGGCATGCCGATGAGGAAATCGCACTGGAGGGCGTTCGAGCCGACCGGCTCCGCCTCGGACGCCGACGTGATCCGCAGCGTGTAGACCGTCCCCGAAATCGTCGGCTGCAAGTGAAGCTGGTACGCGTCCGCTCCGTGTTTGGTAAACTCCACCGGCCGCCAATCGCCCCGGGCGACGTCGCGTACAAATCCGGAGAACACCGGTGCCTCGCCGCGCTCGCCCGGCACAATCTGGTTGGGCGCGAGCCAGCCCTTGTCGCGAGTCGTCTCGAAGCTGACCGGCACGATATAGTCCTTCCCGGCCTCCAGCACGCGCGACGGGATCGCCGCCTCCATCATGTCGCAGTCTGCCCCGCGTGCGAACCGGAATTTGCCGCCGGCGTCGTAGCTCACAAACGCCAGCCGCCCATGCGGATCGGCCACGCCCACGTATGCGTTGCCCTTCGAGTCGACCGCCAGGCTTTGCGGCGGCAGGCCGAACTGCTCGAAGCCTGCCAGGCGGATGTCCCGCACCTTCTCGCCGGCGGGCGTGTAGATCGTGAACCCCGAAATCACGTTGCCCTCGAGCGTGCAATTGTACAGCGGCCCGCCCGGGATCATGCCCTGCTTCTCGCCCGCGGGCGAATAGGCTTCCACCCCTACGCCCGGCACTTCGATGAACACGCGGTCGTCCACCGGCGAGACGCGCACTCGCTGCGGATTCTGCGCCGGAATCGAGCCCAGCAGCTTCCCGAACTGGTCGTAGTGGTCGACGCGGTTCTCCTTCGTGTTCGTGGCCCAGAAGGACTTGTCGGGCGCACCCGCGGCAGAAAACGGCGCGGGCACCGGCACCGTCAGCAGCGCCTGGCCTTCGTCCGCGCCAAACACGAACATCTGCGGCCCCACCCAGGCGCACGGCACGTACAGCCGCCCGTCGATCGCAGCGATGTCGCTGTAGGCCGACCCGCCAGTGATCCCCCAGAACTCGCCGATGAAGTCGCCCGACGAGCCGTAGACCAGCCAGCCGCCGTTCCAGTTCGGGGCGGGTTTGTTGTTCGGCCAGACGGTCCGATAGTTCAGGATATAGACGCGATCGTGGTCGTCAATGGCGATCCGCCTGCCCTGCGGAGGCGCGATGGTGTTCGATGTGCGGAAGAAGAACGCCTGCCGGCGGACCTCGTCACCCCCGGCATCGTTCTCCCCGCCGTGGCAGAACTGCCCCCACACCGCAAGCACCCCGCACGCGACGATGGCTCGGATGGTGACGTTCATTTTGCCGCCCTTTCCATTTTCATTGGCCACCGTGACTGGCATGGCCGCATTATATGCTCGTTTCAGGAAGAGTCAAGGCACCTTCCCGACAACAGCCTTCGGACGAGGTAAAATCTTTGATATCCGATGATTTTGCCCGTATAATAAAAGCAGACGTGAATTCGTGGTCGGGTGATCCATCGCCCGAGCGAGGAGAGGGCATTCGTACATGACCAAAGACATCCAACCTATCATGGAAGGCTGGGAATACCGTGCCGGCCGGACCACGGTCCGCAGAATCACCGGCTCCGACGGCAAGGAGAAAATCCAGCTACGCCTGCAACTGGGCCTCCTGCAGATGGAAGCGTCGGGCCGGCCCGACGGCACCCGACCCTACGGCTTCGAGTCGCTCCTCGAGTATTTCACCAACATCATCGACAAGCTCAAGAAGGACAACAAGGACGATCAGTTCGAGCTGAGCGAGCAGGACAGCGCCGACATCCGCGACGAAGCGACCCAGTACTACTACCGCTACCTCAGCCTGTTCGACCTCGGCGACTACAAGGGCGTCGTCCGCGACACCGACCGAAACCTGAAGGTTTTCGACCTCATCAAGCATTACGCGAAGACCGACGCCGACAAGTTTTCACTCGAGCAGTTCCGTCCCTACGTGGCGATGATGAACAGCCGCAGCCGCGCGAATATAGCACTGGAAGACAACGACCTCGCAGCGGCCTACAAGTGCCTGCAGGAGGGCATGGAGCAGGTCCGCACCTTCTTCCAGAACTACGGGCAGCCCAATCTCGCCGAGAAATCCGACGAATTCCGCATCCTCAGGAAACAGGCGGACGAGCTGAAGGACGGCCTCCCGCGCGACCCGCTCGAAGTATTGCGCGACAAGCTCGCCACAGCAATCAAGGAAGAACGCTTCGAAGAAGCCGCTCGCCTGCGCGACAAGATCAAGAAGCTCGGCGGGCAGTAGGCGTGATACGGGTGTTCTGACACGAAGGCACGAAGACACGAAGTACAAAAAAGAACGTTCACCTGTCAACGTCTAGCAACGAACGCCCAACTCAAGCGGAACCACTCCCCCTCTTCCTTCTTCTTCCCTTCGTGTATCTTCGTGCCTTCGTGCCTTCGTGTCAAGAATACACTCAAGCCTTCTCACCAATTCCGAACTATCCGATCCGGCACGAACCGCTCGACCTGCTTCATCGGCGCCGTGGCTGCCAGCATGTGCTGCCGCTGATACAGCGGATAGCTCGTAGGGGCGGTGTCGCGGGGTGAAATATCAATCAGCGTGCTGCCCCGGAAGGTGCACGTGTAGACCTGCTCCTGCGG
>DATKYA010000110.1:0-2249 GCA_035528775.1 Planctomycetota bacterium
CCGGCCTTCAGGTAGTATGCCTCGTAGTAACCCGCGCTCAGTGCGTGGGTGCCGAGCATGATCCGGCGCTTCACTTCCGGGCCGAAGCCTTCGGCCCGCGAGCGCGAATACAGCTCGATCAGGTCGCTCTTGCGCTGGGTGCGATGGCCGTAATGCACGCCGTCGTACCGCGCCAGGTTGCTGCTGGCTTCGGCGGTGGCGATGATGTAGTAGGTGGCTACGGCGTACTCGGTGTGCGGCAGCGAGATATCCACCACGCGGGCACCGAGCTCCTCGTATTTTGCCGCGGCGGCTCGAATTGCCTGCTCAACCTCCTTGTCGAGCCCTTCGCCGAAATACTCCTTGGGCAGGCCGATCCTCACGCCCTTCGTGTCGCACCCGAGCGCGGCCACGTAGTTCGGCGTGGGTTCCGGGGCCGACGTCGAGTCGAGCGGATCGTGCCTTGCGATCACGTTCATCAGCAGGCCGGCGTCGTAAACGTCCTTCGTGATCGGGCCGATCTGGTCCAGCGACGACGCGAACGCGACCAGCCCGTACCGCGACACGCGGCCGTAGGTGGGCTTCAGGCCGACCACCCCGCACAGCGCGGCAGGCTGACGGATGGACCCGCCGGTATCCGACCCTAGCGCCATCGATCCGAGATCAGCCGCCATCGCGGCCGCGGCTCCGCCGCTCGAGCCACCCGGGATGCGATCGATCCCCCACGGATTCCGCGTCGTTGCGAAGGCGGAGTTCTCCGTCGACGACCCCATGGCGAACTCATCGAGATTGGTCTTGCCGACAATGACGGCACCGGCTCGCCTGATCGCCTTCACCACCGTGGCTTCGTACGGGGCCACGAAGTTCTTCAGTATTTTCGAGGAGCACGTGGTAGGCATATCCAGCGTGCACATGTTGTCCTTCACGGCAACCGGAATGCCGCACAACTCGCCGACCGCCTCCTTTGCGGCAAGCCGCCGGTCGATCTCCCGCGCCTGGGCGATCGCTCCCTTGGGGTCAACCGTCACGTACGCCCGGACAGCCGGCTCATGCCGCTCGATATGATCGAGCACCGCTCTCGCCGCCTCTTCCGCGGAGACTTCGTGGCGGAGAATCCTGCTTCTCAGCTCGTGTCCTGTCAGTTCGTGAAGTTCAGCCACGTCTCATTCCCGTCTATCTGAATCTTGAACTTGGCAAAGATTGCCAATGGGCTCAATGGACCTAGAAACTATCTCAAAACATCCAACAGGATCATGTAGGGGCACACGGTGTGTGCCCCCGGGGCGGACGCCGTCCGCCCCTACATCAGGATCGCCTTTTGAGATAGTTTCCTAATGGACCTAATGGACTCGATAAACCCAGTGAATGCCGATTTCCCGGGGTCAAGCCCCAAGCCGCAAGCCCAAAACGCTATTCGATCACGGCCGGAACCTTGTAGGAATCCTCCGTCCGGTCCGGTGCGTTCCGCAGCGCCTGGCCGGTCGGCAAGGAAGGTTTCACCGCGTCCGCCCGGAAGACATTCGTGATGCTCAGCGTATGAATCATCGGCTCGACGCCTGACGTGTCGAGCTCGTTCAGCTTGTCGATGTAATCCAGGATCGATTCGAGCTGCACTCGGTACAGTTTGCGCTCGTCGTCGGTCAGCTCGATCCTGGCCAGATGTGCGATGTAGTCCACGAGTTCCGGGGTTATTTTCATCGTCCTCTCCAGCGAAGCGGGGACGGATCAGTATGGTTCATCACTATGATTCAATGATAGCGCACAAGATGAGAAAAGTAAACTGTTTTCGGGGAATCCATGCCCTCGCGGGGGATGTCCACGGGATTATTGTCGGCAAAAGCCACGCTGCGGACAGGTATGCTGCCGCGCTATTCGGTATGGGTGACCGCGGCTTTGCCTCCGGCAACGCAGATGCTCTCCAGCCGCAACTCCTGCTCGACATCGGAAGCGAAGACCGGCTCGATTTCGAGCACGTGATCGACGGCGGTATCGAGCCCCTGCCCTACGCGCCAGACGTGCTGCCGGTTTCCGCCGCACCGCAGGCCGGCGGCGTCGATCTCGGTCAGCGTCGGCTTGTTCTGCCCCTGCGGATACTCCATGAGCTTGCCGTCCAGCCACGTTCTGTACTTACCCGACTTCATCGTTTCCTCGCCGAACAGCAGCACGACGGCCGCGTTGAACTTCACCTTGATCCTGCCCGGCTGGCGATATACCTTCTCGGTCTTGCCGTCGGACTTCTTGATCTCCGCCACGTTGGACGCAATGACCTC
>DATKYA010000111.1:0-2644 GCA_035528775.1 Planctomycetota bacterium
GAAACACACCGAAACCGGCAACGGGGCGCGCTCCGTGCTGTCGTATACCGAGCTGGAATCCGCCATCAACGGCCTATCCGACGGCGTGTCGATCTACGACCGCCAGTTCCGCGTGCTCTACCAGAACAACGTGATCCTGGAGCGCTACGGCCCGGCCCTGTGGGAGCGGTGCCAGCAGGCGTACCAGAACCGGTGCGACGTCTGCCCCGACTGCCCGTCGCTGCGGACGCTGCAGGATGGGCAGGACCACAGCACCATTCGCAAGGTGCAGTTCGACGGCCAGCCGGCGTTCGTCGAGCTGCGATCGTCGCCGATCCTCAACCCCCGGGGCGAGATCGTCGCCGTGGCGGAAGTGACCCGCGACATCACCGAGCGCGAGACGACGAAAGTCCGCCTCGAGGAAGCCCTCGCCCGCATCACCGCTCAACAGAAGCAGATCGAGGCCGACCTCCAGCTCGCTCAGAAGGTGCATGCCAGCCTCATCCCGCGCAGCCTCCACGACGACAGGCTCCACATCCACGTCGAATACGTCCCGGTTGAGAGCGTGGGGGGCGACTACGCGGACATCGTGCCGGCGGGCGACGGCAAGTATTACACGATCATCTACGACATCTCGGGGCACGGCATCGCGCCGGCATTGCTGGCCAACCGCGTGAGCGGCGAGATTCACCGCATGCTGGCGCGGCGGCCGTCACCCGCCGACCTGCTCGCCGAGGTCAACAGCTTCTTGGTGCAGCATTTCAACGAGACGGGCCTGTATCTGACGTTCCTGTGCTGCCTGTACGATATGAATGCGGGCACGCTCACCTACAGCGGCGGGGGCCACGTCCCCGGGGTGCTGATGCGGCGCGAAGGCGGCGGCCTCTCGTCGCACCTGCTCACCTCGCAAAACGGCATCCTCGGCGCCTTCGAGAACACCATCACCGACCACCCCGAAGACTGCATCGAGGTCCGCCCGGGCGACAGGATCGTGCTGTTCACCGACGGCCTGGTGGAGGCCGGGCATTCGCTCGGCATCCCGGTCACGCTGCCCGGCGTGGTGGCCCTGCTCGAATCGCTGGCGGGGCTCACCCCCGGCCGCTTCTCCGAGACGGTGATCGACCAGATCACCTTCCATGGCGGCAACAAGCTCGAAGACGATATCACGCTGGTGACGACGCAGGTGGAGTAGGAGGAAGGGGGGCACGTAAACGGTCTGGGCGTACGGCGGAAAGAGAACGTTCAACGTTCAACGTTCAACGATCAACACCGTATGTGTTTAGCGTACCGGAAAAGGGCGGGCAACAGTGGCCCGCCCCTTGTAACGCTCCCTGCGTAAGGCCCTCATTTCATCGTGATCTTGTGCTCGCCCGCGACGATTTCGCCGATGAGGTAGCACCGCTGCTTGGCGCGACGCAGGGAGCGCATGATGGGATCGGCGGACGTTGGCGATACAACGAGCGCCATCCCGATGCCCATATTGAAGACGCGGAACATCTCGGCGCGATCGTCGATGTTGCCGAGCTGCTGGATGATGCTGAAGACCGGCGGGATGGGCCACGTGCCGCGGACGATGATGCCGCCGGTGTTGGGCGGAAGCACGCGCGGGATGTTGCCCAGGAATCCGCCGCCCGTGATGTGGGCGATCGCCCGCACCATCTTCTTCACCTTGTAGCGCTTCAGCAGCTTCCTGACGAGCGTGGAATAGATGACCGTCGGTTTCAGCAGTTCCTCGCCGAGCGTGCAGCCGAACTCGTCGACGCGGCGGTCGACCTTCCACTTCGCATGGTCGAAGAACACCTTGCGGACGAGCGAGTAGCCGTTGCTGTGAATGCCCGACGATGCCAGGCCGATGATCTTGTCGCCGGGCTTCGCGGTCGATCCCTTGATCCATCGGCCGCGATCGACGATGCCGATGGCGAATCCGGCGATGTCGTATTCGCCGGGCTGGTAGAAGCCGGGCATTTCGGCGGTCTCGCCGCCGAGCAGCGCGCACTGGGCCTGCCGGCAGCCATTCGTGATGCCCTTGATCACGTCGAGCAGCACCCGCTGGGACACCCTGCCGGTGGCGATGTAGTCGAGGAAGAACAGCGGATCGGCTCCCACGCACGCGAGGTCGTTCACGCTCATCGCCACGAGGTCGATCCCCACGGTGTCGTGCTTGTCCATCATGAAGGCGATCTTCAGCTTGGTGCCGACGCCATCGGCGGTGGCGACGAGCACGGGTCGGCGGATGTCCTTCGAGAACAACCCGTTGGTCTTGAGGGCGTAGAGGCCGGCATAGCCGCCCCGGTTGTCGATCACGTTCGGCCCGTAAGTCTGCTGCAGGTAGTGCTGGATGCGGTCGGCGAACTTGTCGCCAACGGCAATGTTGACGCCGCTATCCTTGTATGAAAGCCGCTTGGTCGTCTTGGCCATTGTCTTTCTCGTGGAAGTCAGAATTCAGAGTTCTTGAGAGTATTTTCGACACGAAGGCACGAAGGTCACGAAGGCACACAGAGAAGAGAAGAAGAATGAAGACACGGAGAACCTCAGGTATCTCATCTCTACCCTCTTATCCTCCCCTTCCTCTTCCTTCGTGCCTTTGTGTCTTCGTGTCAAATCCACCCTTCATCAGTCTGCGGCTGATGGGAATTCTGAGTTCAGCGTTGAGCCTTCATCGTTC
>DATKYA010000112.1:0-5932 GCA_035528775.1 Planctomycetota bacterium
TCCATCACGGACGGCAACGGCAACATAGAAGACTCCTTTCTGATCCAGAGAGTTTGCGGTACTCAATGAATCGTCAGGAGTCTTCTTTTTCCTTTAGCGAAAAGTGCCCTGAACGGCACGAAAAAATGGCAAAAGTCGAGCTTAAGCGCACCGGAATCAGCTCGCGGCCCGAACAGGCACCGGGATTTCCCCTTGCCTTGCGGCCGCTTCATATGTATTATTGTCCCATATCGCTTGGACACGCAACACAAACTCGCACGCTGGAACACGGAAACTCCCATGATTGACGCCAACGAGATCATTGCGAAGCAACTCGGCATCAGCCAAGCGACCGATGCATCGTTCGACGAGGGCTATGGCACCCGGCTCGTGCCCGCCCGGTACGTGCCGCAACTGTCGGACGAGAAGATGCGGCTGCCGCTGAACGGTACGTGGCGTGCCACGCGGTGGCCGTTCAGGAAAAACGAGGCGAAGCTCGCCGCACCCAACCTCGACGACGCGAAATGGGAGGCCGTCGAGCAGCCCGGCAGGGTCTTCTACAACGATCCCGAGGAGAATCCCGCCACCGTGAAGGACTGGGACCGTGTGAAACTGACGCACATCGACCCGGACGACGGCGCGATGCTGCGGCGGACGGTCCGCATCCCCGGCGGCTGGCGCGGCAAGCGCGTCTATTTGCGGTTCGACGCCGTCTACCCCGCCTGCCGCATCTACCTGGACGGCGAGCTGCTCGGCGAGCACCTCAGCGGCCTCACGCCCGTCGAATTCGACGTGACCGGCAAGGTGAAGCCCGGCAAGGATGCCACCGTCGCCGTGCGGCTGATCCGCCGGCACAAGCACGTCCGGCTCGACATGCCCCGGCACTCGATGGAGTTTGCCGGCATCTCGCAGGACGCGTACTTCCACGCCACCGGGCAGTGCCAGATCGCAGATTATCACCTGATCACGTCGCTGGACAAGTCGCTGAAATCAGGCAAGCTTGAGGGCGAAGTGCGGCTGCGGAACACCGGCAAGTCGGCATGCACCTGCAAGCTGAAGATCGAGTTGTTCGGCCCCGATGGCCGCCGCGCCGTGTCGTCGACCAAATCCGCCACGCTTCCGCCCGGCGAGCGAAAGGCCGTGCCGGTTTCGCTCGCGGTGAAAAATCCCGCATTGTGGAACGACGAATTCCCCAACCTGTACCGCGTGACCCTCACGCTCGCTGCAGGGGCAGACCCCCGTGTGCGCTATGTAGGGGCGGACGGCGTCCGCCCAAGGGCACACGCCGTGTGCCCCTACATGGCCGATCAGCAGCAGGTGGCCTTCCGTACCGGTTTCCGACGATTCGATCTTGCGGGCCAGCGGCCCGTGCTCAACGGCAATCCCGTGAAGTTCCGCGGCGTGAACCACCTCACGTTCAACCTCGAAGGCGGCATGTGCAATTCCGAGCAGTGGCTGCGGCAGTGCCTCACCCTGATGAAGAAGGCAAACGTCAACTGCATCCGCACGCACTACCTCGGGCCGAAGGCGCTCGCCGGCCTCTGCGATGAGCTCGGCATCTACCTCGTGCAGGAGCTGCCGATCGACTGGGGCACGGACTACGTGCAGGATCCCGAAACGGTCGGGCCAGTGCTGATGCGGATGGAAGGCGGAATCCGCCGCGACCGCCACCACCCGAGCGTGATGGTGTGGAGCATAGGCAACGAGAACATGCCGGGCACGGCGCAGGCGCACGACGATTTCTACAACCACCTGCGGATCTACGAGCAGTTTGCGAAGACGCTCGATCCGTCGCGGCCAACGATGTTCCCGCCGCCCGGCCCCGCCGGCGAGAAGGTGCGCGGAATCCTCGAGCTGCGCCTCGGCGACATCGCCGACACCCACTACAGCTTCTCCCTCATCAAGCAGCTCAACGAGAAGGGCGTCGTCACCAACCCCGAAACGTGGGACGGCATGACCTCCACCATGACCCGCGACGAAGCGCTCGCACGCGGATGGTCCGGCGTGTGGTTCTCCTCCGAATACGGCATCAACAACCTCATCCCCGACCTCCTGAACGCGCCGTACACGTCGATCATCAGCGATTTGCGCGAGGACGGACTGTCGGGCAAGAACTCGATGCAGGTGTTCATCGACCGGCTGCGGTTCGAGTGGGACTACATGCGGGACGACCCGCATTGCCTGGGCGGAGCGTATTTCCCGTGGCTGTGCGCCAGCGCGGCCGACGTGCACCACGGCCCCTGGGGCTGGAACCGCTGGGGCGAAGACGCCGACTGGGGCATCGTGGCGTCTGACCTCACGCCCAAGCCGTATTTCTGGGCCATGCGCGTGATCTTCAGCCCCATCCAGTTCCCCGCGCGCATCACGTGGAAGGCCGGCGACACCGAATTCACCCTCGACGTGAAGAATGGCTACAACGCCATCGACATGAAGGACTGCATCCTCCGCACGCAGATCGGCGGGTCGTGCCTCCGTGAATGGCAGGACTTCCGCGTCGCCTGCCAGCCGGGGCAGTCCGCCATAATCCGCATCCCCGCGTGGAACAAGGGAGCACGTGAATCGCTCGACAAGGGCAAGTGGACGATCCTGAGACTGCACGTGATCGACCCCAGCGGCTACCGGCCTATCACGGCGGATGTGATCGTGGTGCCGGAGAAGAAAGAATAGCAGGAGCTCGCCATGACAAAGCGGGACGTCGTTCTCGATGCCATCAATTTCCGCCGGCCGGCCTACGTGCCGTGGTCGTGGGGGCCGACCATCCCCTGCGCCGAACGGCTCAAGGAATACCTGAAGACCGATGACCTCACCGAGTTCCTCGACGATCACTTCCTCGACATGAGCTGGTCGCTCGAGCAGATGACCGAAGTGCGGCCCGGCTTCTGGCGCGACGTCTATGGCGTGGTGTGGGACCGCACGATCGACCAGGACATCGGCAATCCCTGCGAATGGCCCATCAAACAGCCGTCGGATCTCGACCGCTATCAGTGGCCGAACGCCGACGATCCCGCCCTCTACGCCCACGTCCCTGCGATGATGGCCGCGCATCCGGACAGGTTCAGCCGCTTCATGCTCGGGTTTTCGCTGTTCGAGCGGGCGTGGACGATGCGCGGCATGGAAAACCTGCTGGTGGACATGGTCGAGCGGCCGGAGTGGGTGGAGGAATTCCTCGACCGGATCGTCGAGCACAATCTCGTACAGGTGCGGCACGCGCTGGCGTGCGGGGTGGACGCGGTGTATTTCGGCGACGATTACGGCATGCAGCGGGGCCTGATCATGGGCAGCACGCACTGGCGCCGGCTGATCAAGCCGCGCCTGGCGAGGATGTTCAAGCCGGTGCGCGACGCCGGCAAGCTCGCCTGCATGCACTCCTGCGGATGCGTGGCCGAGCTGTTCGACGACCTCGTCGAGATCGGCCTGCAGATGTTCAACCCCTTCCAGCCCGAGGTGATGGACGTGTTCGCGATGATGAAGAAGTATCGCGGGCGGCTGGCATTCCACGGCGGAATGAGCATTCAGAAGACTCTCCCGTTCGGCTCGGTGGACGAAGTGCGGCAGATGGCCCGCCGGCTGATCGACGCCGGCAGCGAGGGCGGATACGTCTTCGCCACGAGCCACGCCGTGCCGCGCGACGTCCCGCCGGAAAACCTCGTGGCAATGGTTGATATGCTGAAAGCACAAAGGAAATGATGAATGAGTGTCCGAAATCCCTGGCTCGTCCACTTCGTCCACTAAGTCCAGTTGGTCCACTAAGCATTGGTCACTCCGGAGACTGTGATGGAAGAAATCCGTGAGCATTGGACCAGCCGGCCGACATTCATCATCGCGGCTGTCGGCAGCGCGGTAGGGCTGGGCAACCTCTGGCGGTTCCCCTACGTGGCGGCACAGAACGGCGGCGGGGCGTTTCTGATTCCCTACCTGATCGCCATCCTCACCACGGGCATCCCGCTGATGATCCTCGAGTACGGCGTGGGGCAGTCGATGCAGGGCGCCGCACCCAAGGCGTTTGGCCGGCTCGGCAGGAAGTTCGAGTGGGTCGGGTGGTTCGCCCTGATGGTCAGCAGTATCATCTGCATCTACTACGCGGCCGTGATGGCCTGGTGCTGGCGATACCTGTGGGCGTCGCTGACGCTGGAGTGG
Source organism: Planctomycetota bacterium (assembly GCA_035528775.1). Lineage (GTDB taxonomy): Bacteria > Planctomycetota > PUPC01 > JABMSA01 > JABMSA01 > DATKYA01. The sequence goes on from DATKYA010000112.1 coordinate 4,117, forward strand.
GGGCCGACGCACGAGTCGATCGGCCAGTTCTTCGGCAAGGTGATCGCACCGTCGGGCAAGCCGGAGGATGTGTTCGCGGGGATCAACTGGTCGGTCCTCATCGGCCTGGCGATCACGTGGGCTGTGATCTACTGGATCATCTGCCGGGGCGTGGGCCGCGTGGGCAAGGTGGTGATGGTCACCGTGCCGCTGCCGCTGCTCCTCATCATCGTCTTGATCGTGCGCGGGCTGACGCTGCACGGGGCGAACGTAGGCCTGAACTACTACCTCGCGCCGAGTTGGGAATATCTGCTGAAAGGGCAAACGTGGCTGGCCGCCTACGGACAGGTGTTCTTTTCGCTGAGCCTCGGATTCGGCATCATGGTCGCGTACGCCAGTTATATGCCGAAGAACCAGGACGTTTCCAACAGCGCCTTCCTCACGACGTTTGCCAATTGCGCCACCAGCTACCTGGCCGGTTTCGCAGTGTTCAGCGTCCTAGGCTATCTGGCCGTGTCCACGAATCAGGATATCGTCAAGGCGGCCGGCAACGGCGGCCCCGGGCTGGTGTTCATGGTCTATCCCGAAGCGATCAATTCCCTGCCGGCTGCCCTGGGGCCATACACGAAAACGATCTTCGGCATCGTGTTCTTCGTGATGCTGCTGAGCCTGGGGATCGATTCCGCGTTTTCGCTGGTGGAGGCGGTAGTGGCGGGTATTCGGGACAAGTGGCCCCACATCAACCGCGCCCGCATCACCGCCACCGTCTGCGCCATCTCCTTCCTGCTCGGCCTCGTCTTCATCACCAACGCGGGCCTCGTGTGGCTGGATATCGTAGACCACTGGTGCAACAACTACGGCCTGGTGACCGTGGGCCTGCTGGAGTGCGTCATCGTCGGGTGGCTGATCAAAACCCGTCCGCTGATGGATTCGATCAACGAGTCGGCCGAGATACGAGTTGGCATCTGGTGGCTGGCATGCATCAAGTTCATCACGCCGATCGTGCTGTGTACGCTGCTCGCGCTCAACGTGCGCAAGGAGTTCATGGAGCAATACGGTAACTACGAGTTCTGGGCCTTGCTTGTGGGCGGATGGCTGATGCTCCTGGGAGCGGCGGTGGCTGCTTTTCTCCTCACCAATGCCACAAGAGAGGAGGCTGTTCAATGACAATGGGCGCCTGGGTAATGCTGTTCGTTGGCGGAATCATCCTGTTTGGCGGGTTCGGCACGTGTTTGCTCGTGTCAATACGGCATGGCAGGAAGAATCCGAAGAGATAATGGACTCGAAATACAGGAGACAAGCCAATGACGGGAGCAAACGCGGGTGCGGCGGCAGCCGCCGCGATCATCGAGGCCGCGAAGGCATCGGGCGTGATCGTGCGCGTGGAGCCGGACCAGTTCGTCGAGGTTCTGCTGCGAACGGAAAAACCGCTGATCGTTGCCGCCCGGGGAGGCATCTTCAAGACGACCTACCGCTACCTGACGAGTTACAAAGGCATCGCCTTTTTCACGAAGGCCGCCCAGCCCCTGCCGTTGCCCCAAGGCGCGGAGATCGTTGCGGCGAACAAGATCTGGATTCCCGGCGAGATGTGAGCAAAGGCCGTGGCCTGCCCTTGCTGAATCCGTGGCAGGCAACTCTAAAGACTCGACCTGCCCCTACCCCGTTACAGCGTAAACGCGAAATCCTTCACCAATGCCCCCGGCAGCCGCGCGCTGGCCGTTGAGCGGGCGTCGTAGGTGTGGGGGTCGGGCATGAAGTCGCGCTCCTTTGTCAAGCCGAGCAGGTTCTCGCCCAGCACGCGGTAGGCGGTCTCGTCGAACCGCATCACGTTCAGCGG
>DATKYA010000113.1:0-3224 GCA_035528775.1 Planctomycetota bacterium
CGATGATGGAGCCGACGGTTTCGGCGCTGCGGGACGCGCGGTGCTTCGGCCTGATCATGGTGGCGCGGCTGGAATGGGAGAAGTTCGAGGCCGGCAGCCCGCGCGCCATCTTCGACGAATACCAGCGTGTGAAGGACGAGCGATTCACCCGCCTGCACATGGACCACGTGCCGGTCGTCGACGAGGACGGCCTCCATGTCGACTACGAGGCGATCCTGTCGGATGCGATCCGGCTGGGCTACGACTCGGTGATGGTGGACGGCTCGCGGCTGCCGCTGGCGGAGAACATCGCGGCGACGCGGCGGATCGCCGATCTGGCACACGCGGCAGGGATTCCGCTGGAGGCCGAGCTGGGCGCGATCGCCGGGCACGAGGCCGGGCCCATACCCCCGTACGATGAGCTGTTCGCATCGGGCAGGGGGTTCACCGACCCGGACGAGGCGCGGCAGTTCGTGCGCGAGACGGGCGTGGATTGGCTGTCGGTGGCCGTGGGCAGCGTTCACGGGGCGATCTCGAAAGCCGGCAAGTCGGAGAAGAAGATCGCCGCCCGGCTCGACATCGCGCATCTGGCGAAGATCCGCACCGCCACCGACGTGCCGCTCGTGCTCCACGGCGGCACGGGCATCCCGCGCGACTACATCATCGACGCCATCCGCCACGGCATCGCGAAGATCAACATCGCCACGGCCACCCGCCAGCCATACGAAGCACTGTGCGGGCAATCGATCCCGCGGGCGCAGCAGGCCGTGTACGACACGGTCCGGCAGATCGTGCGGGACGAGCTTGGCATTGAGGGCTCGGCTGAGAGGCTGAACCCAGGATGACGTTTACAATGACACGAAGGCACGAAGACACGAAGGAACACGAAGAAGACGGAGATGAGATGAAGGGATTGTGGGGTGAAAGGATGAAAAAGGGCGTTCGGCCTCTTTCTGATCATCCCTTCACCCCATCATCTATCTGTCTTCTTCGTGTCTTCGTGCCTTCGTGTCAAGTCACCCGTCAGGATATCCGACAGCCACAACCAGGACAGGAGTCGATCGCTATGAAATGGGACAAATCGAGATTTGCGGTGTTCTTCGGCAATCGCGGGTTCTTTCCGGCTTCACTGCAGGCGGGCGCACGCCGCGAGATGGCCGACGTGTTGAAAAAGCTCGGTTACGAATACCTGATGCTCGACGCCAGGGCCACTCGCCACGGGGCAGTGGAAACGGTGGCGGAAGGCGAGCGCTACGCGAACTTCCTCCGCGAGAACCGCGGCAAGTACGACGGCGTAATCCTGTGCCTGCCGAACTTCGGTGACGAGACCGGCGCCGTGGCCGCACTGAAGGACGCCGGCGTGCCCATCCTCGTCCAGGCGTATCCCGACGAGCTCGACAAGATGGCCCCCGAGTTCCGCCGCGATTCGTTCTGCGGGAAGTTCTCGGTGATGGACGTGTTCTGCCAGTACGGCGTGCCGTTCACTGCCCTGCCGCCGCACACCGTGCATCCGAAGAGCGAGCGGTTTGCCGCCAACCTTGAATACTTCGACCGCCTCTGCCGCGTGGTCGGCGGGATGAAGCGGATGACCATCGGAGCGGTGGGCGCCCGCACGACGGCGTTCAAGACCGTGCGGATCGACGAGCTCGCCCTCCAGCGGCACGGCATCACGATGGAAACGTTCGACCTGTCGGACGTCTTCGCGCGGATGAACGCCCTGAAGACCAGCGACCCGGTGCTGAAGGCCAAGGCGAAGCGTCTGAAAGCGTACACCCGGTGGACCGGTGTGCCGGCACAGGCGTTCAACAACATCGCCCGGCTCGGCGTAGTGCTCGACTCGATGATCGAGGCCGGCGCGTTCGACGCCGTCGCCATCCGCTGCTGGATGGAGATGCAGCAGGTGATCGGCATCTCGCCGTGCGTGCTGCTGAGCGAGCTGAACGACCGCGGCATGCCCGCCGCCTGCGAAGTCGACGTCGGCAACGCCGTCACCATGCTCGGCCTCAGCAAGGCATCCGGCAGGCCGGCCACGTGCCTGGACTGGAACAACAACTACGGCGACGACGACAACAAGTGCATCCTGTTCCATTGCGGGCCCGTGCCCGCCAGCCTGATGACCGGCTGCGGGAAGATCACCGACCACGCGATCATCATGAACAGCGTGGGGCCGGGCCGCGCGTTCGGCTGCAACACCGGCCGCATCGCGCCCACCGAGATGACCTACGGCAGCATGCTCACCAGCGATGGCCGGCTGAAGTTCTACCTCGGGCAGGGCAGGATCACGGATGATCCGATCCCCGCCGATTTCTTCGGCTGCGCCGGGGTGGCCGAGATCGAAAACCTCCAGTGTGTGCTGCAGCAGGTGGGCTACATGGGCCACCGCCACCACGTGAGCCTCACGCCGGGGCACGTGGCTGCACCCGTGGCCGAGGCGTTCGCGAAGTACCTCGGCTACGAGACGGCCGTGCTGGGTTGAGTCAGTGTGGGGCTTGGGGCTTGCGGCTTGTGGCGACGAAAGCCGCATATGCCGAGCCCGCTGCGTCCGCTGCGTCCACTGTGTCCACTACGTCCACTGAGTCCACTGAACCCAAGATCTTGCGCGAAAAACGAGGAATCTCCGAGATTGTAGTCGAGTGTGATCGAGGCTCCGTTCAGGACCACGTTTTTTGATCAGGAATACCATCATGCAGGACAAGATTTCGTGCCGCGAGGGCGTGTACAAGGGATGGAAGAACGCGATCGAATACCTGCCGAAGGCGGGGATCGCGTACATCGAGCTCGACGAGCGACCCGTTGCGGAGCTACGGCAGGTGGCCGATGCCTGCCGGGCCGGGGGCGTGACGCCGCTGACGATCGCCGGGGGTGTTGATGCGTGCAATCCGGAAGCCGTGGCTCGGGTGAAAACTGTGTGCGAAGCCGCCGAGGGGATCGGTGTGAAGCACTACTTCCTGAGCGCCCACGGCAACGACCGCGCCGCCGCGATGAAGTCGCTCGCCGAGATCGGCGAGCACGCCGCGAAACACGGCGTGACCCTGTGCCTGGAGACGCACCCGCCGTTCTGCACCAATGCCGCCGAGATGCTCCGCACCATGGCCGAGGTGAACCACCCGAACGTGCGGATCAACTTCGACACCGCCAACGTGCTGTTCTACAACCACGGGCTGAACAGCGCCGACGAGCTCGAGAAGGTCATGTCCGGCGTGGCCAGCCTGCACCTGAAGGACACCACGGGCAAATACCGGACG
>DATKYA010000114.1:0-2856 GCA_035528775.1 Planctomycetota bacterium
ATCAAATACCGGCACAATCGAATATGCGTTCATCCGCAGGCAGAATTCCACGTCGTCCGGACTGTAGACCGGGTTCGACCTGTCAAGAAACTTCATCGCCTCCGGATCCTTCATGATCTTCGCACGCACGTCCTCGATGTCGACCTGCCCGCCGGTACATAGTGCGCGGATGTACCGGGCGCACCGCTCGTCTTCGAGCGCCGGGCTGACCCCGGCCACTCCCATCGCCACGAGGCTCACCTCGCGCGGCCCAGCCTTCAGAATGTAATCCGCCACCGCACGCGCATTCAGGAAGCACCCGATGACGATCTCGTCCGCGTGAACCGCACTCACGATTCCCTGCGTACCCGACGACGTAGTGAGGATGACCGTCTTGCCGTGCAGGTCCATCCTAGCCATTGCGGCCGGGGAGTTCCCGCCGTCGAAGCCCTCCGGCGGCAGGCAGCCCCGCTCGCCGAACAGCAGGAATTCCGGATTCCGCCGCCTCAGCTCGTAGGCCTCATCCAGCTCGCCCACCGGGATCACCCGCTCCGCCCCCGCCCCGAGCGCCGCCACGATCGTCGAGCTTGCACGAAACACATCGATGATCACCGCGATCCCGCGAGCCTCGCGGGAGCCGGAAATGCAGTGATAAATGATGGGATCCACAGATTTCACAGATTGCACAGATGAAGCAGCGGATGAATTGTCAGGATGGACGGAATAGGGAGCATAGCCTTCATAATCTCATCCTGTTTTTCTCTTTCCTCTCTGTGAAATCTGTGCCATCTGTGGATCATTCTTTCCCTCCTTCATTCTTCATCATTCCTCTTGATCATGATCACCAGCAGCTCGCTCATCGCGATCAGGTCAAGCGCGTTGTGATGAAGGATATCGGCCATCTGGAACGCATTGCCGGTGAGCACGAAGTTGTGGTAGGCTTGCGGGATCAGCTCCCCGGGAATGTCGCCGGAACGCACCCGCTTCAGCAGGTAGCGCTCGAGCGTTTGCAGGCGGCAATCGGGCAGCCTGCCGCGCCACCGACGCCGGGCCTCGTGCAGCAGGTCGAAATGTGCTCCGTTGAACTCCAGCACCACGCCGTTCGCAACGCCCCGCTCGCGGATGAACGGCACGTCGAAGCTCTTCCCGTTGAAGGTGACCAGCGCGTCGAAGTGCGAGACCATCTCCGCCAGCTTCGCGAGCGTCGCCCGCTCCTCCGAGTAATCCCGGGCCAAGATCTGCTGCACGTGCAGGTCGCCGTCGCCGTAGTGCATCACGCCGATCAGGAACAGCGGCTGAGCCGTGAGCCCCGTCGTTTCGATGTCCAGAAACAGCATCCGCTCGGGATCGATCTCCAGCAGCGGGCGCAACTCGCGGTGGAGGCTGCTCTCACGCCACGCCATCGATCCGCCCCGGAAGATCCTGTCGTAATCATCCAGAAGCTTCCCGGCGTGCGGCAGCATGGCCGTCGCAGTTTTCCGGATCAGGTACAGGTTGCCGAACGGCGACGCCACCACCTCCCCCGGCGCAACCTCATCCAGCGCCACCGGCCCTGCCGGTGCAACGTCGCCGTCTCTGTCCCCCACCCCCCGCCCCCTCCCCAAGGATGTGGAGGGGGAAGAGGGCGAGGCATCTTCCTGCCCCCCTCCCCACCCTTGGGGAGGGGCCGGGAGCGAGGCCTTCTCACGGAACGTCATCGGCCCGCGATTCAGCTCTTGCAGCCGTTTTCGGATTTCAGGGGGAAGCTTCATCATGTCTCGCAGGAATCATGCACGGCGGTTCCGGCCGGACCCTCATCGAATTATACTGCCGATCACCACCCGAATCAAGGACAACGCCCCTTCCCGAATACTCCCGATTCGCTCAGCGCCCGATCCCCGCCTTCACACGTGATGATCCTGTTTACAGGGAGTACTCAATTCGACATTTTCCCATAAAGATTCGCACGTATACTGACGATGTACCTTAGTGAAACGCTATGTTTCATGCGCATACCGGTGCAGCAATTACCTGGCCGCACCGGGCCATCAGCCGAAAACTCGTTCTTTCATTTCATAGTGACCGGATCCTTCGCAAACTGCGGTTTTTCAACAACCGTTCGATACATAGGAACACCCGTGGAGACAATGCGATGGAAAAGATCGGTTTTCAGCACTCGCTCGGCCCCGGGCGCGGCACCAAATCATCACGATTCCGGAAACTGCCCGCCCCCTGTCATCTCACACTGTCTATCGTCCTGTTGCTCGCATTCCTGCAGGCTCCATTCTCGCACGCCGCAACCGTCTTCTTCTCCGACACGCAGGGCAACCCTGCCATTTCCGTTGAACCGGGCACCGATTTCGACATCGTATTGAACGTCTCCGGCATCACCTCCCTCGCGGGCTACAAGGCCAGGATCACCGCCGCCGGCCCCGTCTCCTTCATCGCCGGCGCCACCCACGGCACGTGGTTTGCGGCCGGCCACTCGCTCTGCGGCCCCTACGAAGCCACCGCCGCCCCGCCCGATTACCACACCGCAATGCTCATCAGCCCAGCGTCCATCTCCGGCAGCGGAGCTCTCGTCGTCTTTCACCTCCACGCCGACGAAGAAGGCACCGCGGCCATCGACGTCGATCCGCTCATGTTCGTCCTCGGCGACACGAACGCCACCCCTATTCCCGTCGACCTCCCATCCACGATCACCATCACGATCGAGACCGGCGGGGGCGACAGCCTCCTCGGCGGCACCGGCGGCGAAACGTCCCTCAGCGCAATCGCCGCCGAAGCGTCCACCGCGGCAACCGCAACCGAGCCCGCCCTTGCCATCGACCTGTCCTCGGGCGAAGGCGGCTCACTCCTCCTTGGCGATCCCGCCTGCGACGAATGCTTCATCGAAGG
>DATKYA010000115.1:0-3733 GCA_035528775.1 Planctomycetota bacterium
AGAAGCCGGTCAAGCCTCTCTTCATCCCTTCATCTCTTCATCGCCTCGGCCCTCTTCTTTGTGCTTCTTCGTGTCTTCGTGACTTCGTGTCGAAAAAACGCTGCAAGCCCGCAGCCTGTTCAGCGATCAAAGCCCGTCGAAAAACCGCCCGATCTTGACCCCGAGCGCGTCGGAGATGCGAAACAGGGTGGAAACGGAAGCACCGCTGCTGCCGAGCTCGATCTGCGATACCTGGCTCTTCGAGATATTCGCCCGGCTGGCCAGCTCCTTCTGCGTGAATCCCTTCTCCAACCGATAGGTGCGGATGCGCTCGCCGATCTGGTGGTTCATCCGCTCGGCGGGGTCCACCATGATTCCGCGCTTCTCGACGGTCGCCTTGATCGCATTCAGGAATCGCTCCAGGTTGAACGGCTTCAACAGGTAGTCGGCTCCGCCGAGCCGCATCGCCTGGGCCGCGGTCTCTACCGACGGATACCCCGTGCAGATGATCACCGCCAGCTCCTGGTTGAACTGGCGGATCTCCGCCAGCACTTCAAGGCCGTTCTTGCCCGGCATGTTCAGGTCGAGCACCACGAGATGAAACTGCTCGGCCCTCAGCGCAGGGAGCGCTTTCTCGGGATCATTGATCGCCTTGACGTTGTAACCTGCGCTTTGCAGAGCTTCCTCAAGCAGGTCACACACGTCCCTATCGTCATCGACCACCAGGATGTTTGGAGCGCCCAGCACCACGTGTATGACTCCTCTTGCATTCCCGGCCGCGCGGCGCGGCCGCTACAACTTCGAGCACTTGGTAAGCCTAAGTGTACAAAATCGCCACGCTTCTGTCAAACAAATTTCGCGTTCCTGCCGCAAACCCTTTGGCGGCAAATCATTAACGCTCGCTTGATTGCGCACGATCATTCCGGTAGAATCCACTGCCGCTGTACCCGTAGTATCGGATGGTTTCGCGAACCATAAACACAGGATATGCAGAATGACAGCCCCGGCCGTTGCCGCACTTGCCCTGGCGCCGCTCATAGCGTGGAGGATCGTCCGCACAGCCCTCGCCTACCGGGGCGACACCTCCCCTGCCACGCGCGACCTCGCTCTGCGGCATTTCTCGCAGGACGACATCGACCGCGGCAAGACCTGCTCCACGCCCTACTACCTGCCAAACACCATCGGCTACGTCATCGAGGCGGCCTTCCTCTGGGCGCTGGTGTTTCTCGGATTCGCCCGGCTCATCGAGCGGTTCGCGCTGTCCCTCTCGTCCAACGTCATCATCCAGGCCGGCTGTTTCATCGTGGTGTACAACCTCGCCAACGCCGTGCTGTTCGCGCCGATCTCGGCCTACACCGGCTACGTGCTCGGCCGGCGGCTCGGCAAGCTCAAGCAGACCTTCGGCCAGTGGCTGCTGTTCAACCTGAAGGGGCTGCTCCTCGCACTGCTGTTCGGGTGGCTGATGTTTGGCGCGTTCATGCTGATCGTGCGCCTGTATCCCGACGCCTGGTGGCTCATCGCCGGCGCATTCTTCACAATATTCATGATCGTGATCGTGTTTGTGCAGCCGATCCTGCTGGCGCCGATTTTCTACAAGTTCACGCGTCTGGAGGACGGCGAGCTTCGCGACAGGTTGCTGGAGCTTTGCCGGCGAGCGGGCGTGCCCGCGCGCGACGTCTTCGTCCAGCACGAGAGCAAGGTGACCACCCAGACCAACGCCTACTTCACCGGCATCGGCAACACGAAACGCATCGTGCTCTACGACAACCTCCTGAACACCAACACGCCCGGCGAGGTGGCGGTGGTCGTGGCGCACGAGGCCGGCCACTGGGCGCGACGGCACATCCTGATCAACATCGCGCTCACGGCCCTCACGGCGCTCGCTGGGGCGTTCGTCCTCTCCGTGGCGTTCCGATCGGAGGCGGTGCGGCAGTTCTTCGGCACGTCGGTCGAACGCCTCACGATCCTGCCGGTGCTGTCGCTGCTGGGCCTGGTGGCGAGCACGTTTGCCAGCCCGATCGGCGCGGCCATTTCGCGAGCCATGGAGCGGCAGGCCGACCGTATCTCGCTGAACCTGACGCGCGATCCCGACGCTTTCATCGGCACCCACCTCAAGCTCGCCCGCAGCAACAAATCCGACATCCTCCCTCACCCGTTCCTCGTGCGGCTCTACGCCGGCCATCCCACGGTCCTGCAGAGGATACGATTTGCGGAGGAAGGGCGGCTTGCAGAACAATCCCTGAGGCAGGAATCCCCCTGAACTGAACGGAGGCGTCACAGATGCGGATGAAACAACTTGCGCGCTCCTTCCCTCTTTTCCTCTTCCGTTCTCGACCTCTTCTTCCGTTCCTTCTTCTCTTCTTGCCTTCCTATCTTCCTGTCTTCTTGTCTTCTTACCTTCTTGCCTTCTTACCTTCTTTCTTCTTCACATCCCATATTCCCTCAGCTTCCGGTGCAGCGTCCTGAGGCCGATGCCGAGGACGTCGGCGGCTTTCTTGCGGTTGCCGCCGACCTTGTCGAGCGTCTCGCGGATGGCCCGCTCCTCCATCTCGCGCATGGTGATGCCCACCGGGAATCCGCCGGTCGACGCCGGCAGCGCCGGCCGAACGCGCTCCGGCAGGTCCTTCACCCCCAGCACGTCATCCTGCGACGTGATCACCATGTTCTCGATCACGTTCTGCAGCTCGCGGACGTTCCCCGGCCAGTCGTGGCGGCACAAGACGTCCATCGCTTGCGGGTTGATGGTCTTGACCGGGCGGTTGTTCTGCTCGGCGTACACCCGTGCGAAATGGCAGGCCAGCAGCGGAATGTCGTCGCGCCGCTCGCGCAGCGGCGGCACATGGATCGCCACCACGTTCAGCCGGTAAAACAGGTCCTCGCGGAACGTGCCGGCCTTCACCTTGTCTTCCAGCGACGTGTTGGTGGCGGTGATCACACGCACGTCGACCTTGATTGTTTGCGTGCCGCCGACGCGCTCAAACCGGTATTCCTGGAGCACGCGCAGCAGTTTGGTCTGCATCGGCAGCGGCATGTCGCCCACTTCGTCGAGAAATAGCGTGCCGCCGTCGGCCAGCTCGAACCGTCCCTTCTTCTGGGCGATCGCGCCGGTGAACGCCCCTCTCTCGTGGCCGAACAGCTCGCTCTCGAGCAGCGTTTCGGTGAGGGCGGCGCAGTTGACGCCGATGAACGGCCCGGCCCCGCGCGACGAGTTGTTGTGGATCGCCTGCGCCACCAGCTCCTTGCCGGTGCCGCTCTCGCCGTCGATCAGCACCACCGTGCGGGCGTCTGCTACCTGACGGACCATCTGGAAGACCTTCATCATCGCTTCGCTGCGGCCGATGATGTTCTCGAAGCCGAACTTCTCGTCCAGCCGCCGCTTCAGGTCGCAGTTCTCCCGGGTGAGCGTGCGGAGCGCCACGGCCTTCTCGACCACCACGACCACGCGGCGGAGGTCGATCGGCTTGGTCACGTAGTCGAACGCGCCGATTTTCATCGCCTCGATGGCCGTCTCGAGGCTCGCGTAGGCCGTGATGAGGACGACCGGCAGGCTCTCGTCGGCGCTCCGCGCCCGGCGCAGCACTTCCATGCCGTCCACGCCCTGCATCTTCAGGTCGGTCAGCACCGCGTCGATGTCGGATCGCTCAGCCAGCATGGCGAGGCCCGCCTGCCCATCCGGTGCGGCAAGGGCTTCGTAGCCTTCCTCATGCAGGCCCTCGGCCAGCGTCTCAAGCCCGATGGGATCGTCGTCGATGAT
>DATKYA010000116.1:0-5916 GCA_035528775.1 Planctomycetota bacterium
AAGCTCGCATTGCGGCCGAACTGCCCCGCCGATCTGGGCGCCAATGAACGCCGCGCCATTGCCGACTACTACGCCGCCGTCACTGCGCTCGACTGGAACTTCGGCAGGCTGATGCACGCCCTCGACCGCCTGGGGCTTGCCGACAACACCATCGTTGTGTTCACGTCCGACCACGGCGACATGCTGTGGTCGCACAACCGCCGATGGAAACAGCAGCCGTGGGAAGAATGCATCAACATCCCGCTGATCGTCCGTTGGCCGGGGGGCGTGCCCGCGGGCGCGAAGTCCGATTCCTTGATAGGGATCGCCGACCTCGCCCCCACGCTGCAGGGGCTGGCGGGCCTCGCCGCGCCCGATTTCATGGAAGGAACAGACCTCAGCCACGTGCTGCCACTGTCCCGGTCCCCGCGATCGTCCCGGTTGCCGCGATCATCCCGGTCCCCGCGCGGCCACCCGGGCACGGAATACGAATCAGTGCCCATCATGGACCTCGTACCCGTCGACCAGGCCCCGCTGTGGGGCGGGCAGCCGTGGCGGGGCGTCCGCACAAGGCGCTACACCTACGCCCGCGAACGCGAACGCCGCCTCCTGCTCTACGACAACCTCCGCGATCCCTTCCAGATGACGAACCTGAGCGAAGATCCCGCTCACGCTTCCATCAGGGATGCACTCGAAACCGAATTGCAGCACTGGCTGCACCGGCTCAACGATCCATTCCCGACCGCCGACGGATGCCTCGAGCTGCTCGGCAAGGCCGACGCCTTCCGTCAGCGCCAGGAGCATTTCGCCGCAGGAGGCAACTGGTGAACCATCTTCCCCTTCACATCGTGCTGGTGATCACTGCACTACTCACGCAAACAGGACTTGCCATGGAAAAAACTGCGAAGACTCCGATCGAAATCCCGCCGCGCGACAAGCTTCTCGACACGCTCCGGAAAGGTCACCCGCGGCTGATCGCCCTCGATTCCCACCTCGACAGGGTGCGGAGGCTGATCGACGCGGACCCGCTTGCGAAGCAATGGTGCGAGCGGCTGCGCAAGGAAGCGCAAGGCATTCTCAGCGAGCCCGTGTGCATGTACGAAATCCCCGACGGCCTTCGCCTGCTCGCGACCAGCCGGCGCGTGGTTTCCCGGATCTACAGGCTGGGGCTGTTCTACCGGCTCGACGGCGACCGCCGCTACGCCGAGCGCGCCTGGCAGGAACTCGAGGCAGCCGCGAAGTTCCCCGATTGGAACAACCGCCACTTCCTCGATACCGCCGAAATGGCCCACGCCTTCGCCATCGGCTACGACTGGCTGCACGACCAGTGGACGCCCGAGCAGCGGGCCGCCCTCCGCACTGCCATGATCGAGAAGGCCCTCAACCCCGCCCTCGCCGCCTATCGCAACAAGGACGACTACCGCACGAAGGCCCCGTATGGCTGGTGGGTGACCACCACCTGCAACTGGAACCAGGTGTGCAACGGCGGCATCGGGCTGGCGGCCCTCGCCATCGCCGACGACGAGCCCGCGCTCGCGGCCGAAATCCTGGACCACGGGCTGCGGTCGGTCCAGATCGCGATGGCGCGATACGCCCCCGATGGCGGCTGCGACGAAGGTCCCGGCTACTGGCACTACGCATCCGATTACAACGTCGGCCTGCTCGCCGGGCTGGAGTCCGCCCTCGGCACCGACTTCGGACTTTCGCAGATCCCGGGGTTCTCCGAAGCCGGGATGTTTCCCATCTACATGAACGGCCCGCTCGACAAGGCGTTCAACTTCGCCGATGCCGGCGAAGGCCTTATCCGCGCTCCCGAGCTGTTCTGGATGGCGCGGAAGTTCAACCAGCCGGCGTTCGCACGCTACGAACGCCACGCCGCGAACCTCCAGGTGCTCGACCTGCTGTGGCTGGACTCGCCCGGCGAGCTGGCCCCGGCACCGGAGTTGCCGCTCGACAAGCATTTCCGCGGAGTCGAAGCGGCCACGTCCCGCAGCGCCTGGAACGACGCCCGCGCCCTGTTCGTCGGCTTCAAGGCGGGCGACAACAAGGCCAACCACGGCAACCTCGATCTCGGCTCGTTCGTGTTCGACGCACTCGGCTGGCGATGGGCGCTCGACCTCGGCGCCGACAACTACAACATGCCCGGCTATTTCGGCAGGCAGCGCTGGGACTACTACCGCATGCGCACCGAAGGCCACAACACGCTCGTGATCAACCCGGAGAAGACCGCCAACCAGGACCCGCAGGCGGCGGTGAAGATCACGAGATTCGAGTCGAAGCCCGACCGTGCGTTCGCCATAACCGACCTGACTGCCGCCTACGCCGCGCGATCGGTCCGCCGCGGCATCGCCCTCACGGCCGGCCGCCGGCACGTGCTCGTTCAGGATGAGGTGGAGCTCGCCCAGCCCGGCGAGACCTGGTGGTTCATGCACACGAAGGCCTCGGCTGAGGTCGCCGATGACGGCAGGACGGCGATTCTCCGGCAGGGCCGGCCGCGCCTGTGGCTGCACATCCTCTCGCCCGCGAATGCCGAGTTCACGGTGATGGACGCCCGCCCCCTGCCGACGTCGCCCAATCCCGAAATGCAAAACAAAAACGAAGGCGTCAGGAAGCTGGCCATCCGCTTGGCCGACGCGCGGGACGTGACGATTTCGGTATTGATGGTGCCGCTGGAGCAGAATGAGGAGCCGCCGAAGGAATTGCCGGACGTGAAACCGCTGGCGGAGTGGTAGGGGCGAACCATCGTGTTCGCCCTTGTGGGAATGTAGTTATCATCCCGGATCGCAACGGACGATTTGCGGCGTTCCGGATATTGGATGCGCTGGGACGTTCGAACCAGGGCGAACACGATGGTTCGCCCCTACCGGCAAATCGCGTTCCTCAACGGTCACAGGAGGCGAACACGTTCAATCCAATGTTTCTTGTTCCGGTCCCGTTTATCGTTCATCGTTCATCGTTTCGCCCGGCAGGCGCGATTCCCGCGCCGCCTCGATGAATGCCGCCGCCCGCAACACTCGCGGGCCGGTAACCTGCTTGAGGCATTCGATGGCTTCCGCATAGCTGCCGGCCTTCGCCAGCGCCTCCCCCAGCGTTTGCAGCATCTGATCGCGCCAGTAGGTTTCGGGATGGTCCTGCAGGAATTTCCTTGCGAGGGGCAGGCCGTCATCCGGTGTAATGCGGGCCAGCAGGCTCGCCCGGAAGAATTCGGCCGCAATCACCGCATCGGCCGGGGCGGTCCCCGAGGAGATCAGCATATCGTAGCCGGCGCTTGCATCGGCTTCTGCCGCCGGGTGCATCCCTACGCGCCCGCCGCCAAGCTCGGTCCGGCGGCCGTCCTCGAGAATCCGCATCCACTGATGCGCCGCCTCCACTTCCTTCCGGTAATCATCTATCCGCATGTTGTAGCCGATGCGGAAGGGGTAGTCCCACAGGCTCAGCAGGCAGCCCGATTTCGGGTTCTTCAGCCGGTAGAATTGGTCTTCCAGCGGCACGCCCGGGAATACGGCGGCACCCAGGTGGATCAGGGCCTTGCGGTAGTCCTGGTAGATCACGGGCGCCTGCTCGCCCAGCGCAACGTGCAGTGCCGCCGCCAGCGGATGGACCGTCTCCGGCTCGAACGGCAGCAGCACCACGCCATTCGCCAGCTCGCGGCCGGTTACCAGTTGCGGTTTTCCGCCGATCTGCACCCGATCGATGCTCGCCGGGTCCCTCAGCACGTCTTGCAGCGTGGCGATCCTGCCGTCGGCGTTGATCACCGGCATGCCCGCGTAGGTGTCGAACAGGCGGATCGAGCCGTCGATCTCGGCACCGGCGATGGTATGGCGCGATACGCCCGTCTCCGGATCGCGCAGATAGATCACGTACGCCGGAATTCGGAGCTGTTCGAGCAGCGTGCAGAATACCCAGGCTCCGCGGTCGCACACGCCGTAGCCGCGCAGCAGCACCACGTCGGGCGTGGCGCCGATGCCCGGCTTCTCGCCCGGCCCGGCCGCCGATGCCACGTTTGCGACCACATAGTTGAACGCCGCCAGTACGGTTTCGCGGGTGTCCGCCCGTTTCAGCCGTGCGGCAGCCTGCGAATAGAAGGCGCGGCGCCGCAGAAACTCCGCGTTTGGCACCACCATCGGGAAGCCCTTGTTTCCCGCGAGCTGCCGCAGGTTCGCTTGCGCCGCCTTCACGTCATCCGTCATGAAGATTCGCGGCTGCGTCACCACGCGATCGATGCACTGCTGGTAGTTGCCCTTCGCGAATTCCGCCCGCAGCTCGTCCATCTCCTTCGCCCGCGGCGACCGCGCCAGCATCACGTAAGCCGCCACGGCCACGGCCGCCGCCGACAGCACCGCGATGCAGATCGTTTTCCTGGATGTCTTGGCTAACTGCATTGGGGAATCTGTGACTGTGGCCTACGACCGAGCTGTATCGGAAACTGCACCGCGCGGATTTGCGGAAGAAGCTCGGGCGATTCGGGACCTCCGTCCGTTACCCGTTGAACGTTCCTCTTCCTCCTGCCGTTGTTGCCCGTTGAACGCTGCTCCTCTTCCTTTGCCGTTGAACGTTGACCGTTGAGCGTTGAGCGTTGTCCGTTGAACGTTCCTCTTCCTCTTACCGCCTTCGTCCGTCGGGTCTTCCTCTTCCTTCGACGTTCAGCGTTCGGCGTTCAACGTTCGACGTTCGTCTTCCTCTTCATTCACTCCCTCTCCCTTCACGCCTACCCGTTCTCTTCCACTCCCACCAGCCTGATCGGGTATCGGTGGCGCAGTTCGGCGTCGAGCGAGATCTCCACCCAGTAGGTGCCGTGCCGCTCGAACAGGATGTTGGGGAATCGATGGATGACGGTGTGGCTGGTGTGGGTGCCGGGCAGCTCGAACTTGGCGTCCGGGCCTTCCACCACCTTCTCGTTGCCGGCGGAGACGATCCTGGTGGATTCGGTGAACGTGCCCTCGCCGTTGCGCCAGCGGTTCACGATGAACAGCATCGGATGGCGCACCGGGAACATCCTGGCTCGGATCGCCTCGAACAGGCCGATGAGGATCAGCTTGCCGTTGTCTTCCTGCCGCACGTCATCGCACAGCACGGAAAACTGCAGGTCGGGCGCGATGGTGGGCGTATCGTCCGACGGTTCAGGCGTGGCGTCTTCGTTGTCTCGATCCATGGTGAACCCCAGGTCTTTTTCTCAGGCAACAGCCATTACGTGTGATAGTCGGCGTTGATCGTCACGTATTCTTTCGACAGGTCGCAGGTCCAGAACGTGTCGGACTCGGTGCCCGTACCGAGATCGAGCTTGAAATCCACTTCTTCGTCGCGCATGAATTCGGCGAGTTTGGCCTTGGGCACGCCTGCGGGCATGCCGTTCTCGAAGACGAGAGCGTCGCCGATCCACAGCCTGGCCTTGTCGGGGTCGAACGGTGCGCCGGAATAGCCGGCGGCGGAGACGATGCGGCCCCAGTTGGGGTCGCCGCCGTTCACAGCGGCCTTCACGAGGGGCGAGTTGGCGATTGCCCGCCCGGCCAGCGTGGCGTGCTCGCGCTCCCGGGCGCCCGTCACCTCGATGCGGATCATTCTCGTGGCACCCTCGCCGTCCCGCACCATCATTTTCGCCAGCGACAGGCACGCGAGATCGAGCACCTCGCAAAACGCCGCGTATGCCTCCGTCCCGTCCTCGATCACGGCGTTGCCGGCTGCGCCGTTCGCCATGATCAGGATGCTGTCGTTGGTCGACGTGTGGCCGTCGATGGTGATGCGGTTGAACGATTGCTCGACGGCGTCGTGCAGTGCCTTCTCGAGTGCAGGGCGCGCGATGGCGGCGTCGGTGGTGAGGAAGCACAGCATCGTGGCCAGATTGGGCGCGATCATGCCCGCGCCTTTCGTGGCGCCGCCCAGCATCGCACGAATGCGGCCGATCTTGAACTGGAACGCCACGCTCTTCGGCACGGTGTC
>DATKYA010000117.1:0-4504 GCA_035528775.1 Planctomycetota bacterium
AGCTGGCTCGCCGCCTGGGCCTCAAGGCCACGCCGCTCGGGGCGTACATCGTCAAGGTGCAGGATTCCGTGCCGCGGCTGAAGCTCAGCGACGACGAGCAGAGGAAATTCGCGAACCTGCTCGACGGCCTGAAGCTGAAGCTGGAAAAGCTGATGAAGGATTACACGGACAAGTTCACCCAGATGGTAGGCACCGCAGACGAGATGGCGAGGATCCGCAAGAGCGGCAAGCTCGAGGACGTGGCCGAACTCGACAAACGGATCGCGGACGTCCGCACAGCGTTGACGGCCGATCTGCAGCAGAACTCCGAGCAAGCCATGAAGGAATTCGAGGCCAGCATCGGCCAACTGCTGAACGCGGAACAGGTGGATGCGTTCAGGAAGGCAACGAAGCCTGGTCCGTGAGAACAGTTGAGCAGTTTGACGAACGACGACCAGTTGGTCAGTTGACCAGTTGGTCAGTTGACCAGTTCAGTTCGCCAGTTGATCGTTTTCCGCCGCAACCGATCAACTGGCAAACTGACAAACTGATCAACTCGACAGCTTGTTCTTCATCATCGCGCGAATCCGCAGGCGCAATGCGTTCAGCCGGATGAAGCCTTCCGCATCCTTCTGGCGGTAGACCGTATCCTTCTCGAACGTGGCGAACTCGGGGTTGTAGAGGGACTTGTCGGACTTGCGCCCCACCACGGTGCACGTGCCCTTGTAGAGCTTGAGGCGAGCGACGCCGCAGACGTCTTGCTGCGTCTGGTCGACCATTGCCCGCAGCATTTCCATTTCGGGTGAGAACCAGTAGCCGTAGTAGATCAGCTCGGCGATGCGGGGGATGAGCGAATCGCGCAGGTGCAGCACCTCGCGGTCGAGCGTGATCGATTCAACGGCGCGATGGGCGGCGTGGAGGATGGTGCCGCCCGGCGTTTCATACACGCCCCGGCACTTCATTCCCACGTAACGGTTTTCCACGATGTCGACGCGGCCGATGCCGTTCTCGCCGCCGATCTCGTTGAGCCGGGCCAGCAGCTTCGCGGGCGAGAGGGGCTGGCCATCCACGGCCGCCGGATCGCCCTTCTCATACGCGATCTCGACGTAGGTGGGCTTGTCGGGCGCCTTCTCGGGCGATTTCGTGAGCAGGAACATCTCGGCCGGCGGCTCGCGCCACGGGTCTTCCAGGATTCCGCCCTCGAAGCTCAGGTGCAGCAGGTTGCGGTCCATGCTGTAGGGCTTGTCGACGGTCGCCGACACGGGGATGTTGTTCTTCTTCGCGTAGTCGATGAGGTCGCGGCGGCCGGTGAAGCTCCACTCGCGCCACGGGGCGATGATCTTGATCCCGGGCTCGTGGGCGAAGTAGGTGAGCTCGAAGCGAACCTGGTCGTTGCCCTTGCCGGTGCAGCCGTGGCTGACGGCGTCGGCGCCTTCCTTCTTGGCAACCTCGATCTGCTTCTTCGCGATGAGCGGGCGGGCGATCGACGTGCCGAGCATGTAGACGCTCTCGTAGATGGCGTTCGCCCGGAGCATGGGGAAGACGTACTCGCGCACGAACTCCTCCCGGAGGTCTTCGATGTAGATTTTCGAGGCGCCGGTCTTGATCGCCTTCTCGCGCAGCGGCTCGAGCTCCTCGCCCTGGCCCAGATCGGCCGCAAACGCCACCACCTCGCAGCCGTAAGTGTCGAGCAGCCACCGGATGATCACCGACGTATCAAGCCCGCCGGAGTAGGCGAGCACAACCTTCTTCACGGTCTTGTCCATTTCGTCACCTTTTCCTTGCGTTTGAGAATCGGATGCGAACGCTGTAAGATTATAGCGCGCACAGGGCGGGGAATCAAGCATACCGGCGCCTTCCGGCTTGACAAGAGAATGGCTTCGCGGTAGAATCGTCGCCCATAAGGAGTGCGAAATGTACCAGCTTCACCCTCCCGCCATCTATGCCCACGAGAGCGTAACGGCCGATCCCCGCTGCCGCCAGCGGCTGGAGCGCGTGGTGGCCGCGCTGCCCGACCCGCCGGCCGTGAAGGTGTACTCGGACGGCGACCTCCCGGCGATGATCCGCGGCGGGCTGCTCGCCGGGCGCGTGCCGATGGGCTCGCGGGCGAGCTTCCCCGATCCGATCCTGCTGTTCAATACGTTTCGGTTCGACGGCCGCCGCGCCGAGCGGATCGCCTGGCTGGAGCAAACAACAGGATCGCGCGGCTACCACGCCGCCGAGGCGCTCACGGGCTACGGCCCCTTCTGCTGGTGGCCCGTGAAACTCAAAACCGACGAGATGATCGGCGACAACGTGTGCCGGCCTTGCTGGCGGCTGCACTTCCAGAACGGCTGCGCCCACAAATGCCACTATTGCGGCTTGGGCGGGTTGCTCGCCACAATGACGAACGTGGAGGATTACATCGAGCGGCTCGACCGCCTCATCGCCGCTCATCCGTGGCAGGAGACGTTCCTGCTGGAGGATGACGCCGACAACCTCTGCCTGGAGCCGGAGCTGGGCGTGCTCGGCCCGCTGATCGAGTACTTCGGCACGCTCGCCGGCCGGTACCTCGTCATTCACACCAAGAGCGCCAACGTGAGCTGGATGCTGAACCTGAAGCACTACGGCAACACGATCATCGTGTGGAGCATGTCGGGGCCGACGCAGTCGGAGCGGTTCGAGCCGGGTGCCGGCTCCACGATCGAGCGGATCGATGCGGCGCGAGCCGCCCAGGCCGCGGGCTACACGATTCGCTACAAGTTCAAGCCGATCATCCCGGTCCGTCCGTGGCGGCGCGATGCGGCTCGCACCATCGACTGGATCTTCGAACGCACGGATCCCGACGTGATCAGCATGGCGACGTTCATGTGGACGGATTTCGGCGATATGACGCGGCGGCTGGACTCGACGCAGCTCGATCCGGATTTCCTCGCGGCGGCCGAGCGGGCAGTCGACGCCGTCGCCGCCACCCGCACGAAGCCGTTCCCCCGCGATGTGCGGGCGGAAATCTACGAGCACCACCTGAACCTGATCCGCCGGCACGACCAGGAGATTCCGGTTTCGCTTTCCACCGAGTCGCCCGAGATGTGGAAGCTGATGGCACGCAAGCTCGGCAGCACGGTGATGGACTACGTGTGCGGGTGCGGCCCGAACAGCACGCCGTGGCGCAAGAAGCTGGAGTGCGACCCGTACAAGGCCGTTGAGGGCGGGCCGGTGGGAGGGTTTGAGGGGATGTAGATTCCCGCAGAGGCCATGCTTGACATTGTATAGGCCCCGGCAGGAGCCACTTGGCCTTGGAGGCCTGTGCGGTATTGCCAGACGCTCCCATGTTGGTCCGGAATCCGGCCGGCTCCGGTTCGAACGCCGGCGCGAATGTCGGGTCCCCGCCGTCGATGCACGGGCTGCTTTGCTGGTCCGTGGCCCATGTCCCAGAGGCGGGATTCCACCGCCCGTAGGTTGATTTGAGGTGGTAATCATCCTCGGCATCGGCAAACAGCGGATCAGAGTTGAGGTTGCCCGTATCCCAGACCAGGGTTTCACCACCGCATGGCTCGGTGCCGCAGTATATTCATGATCGCCCCGATTATCCCGGAAGTCATTGTGCCGTGCCCGTAATGGTCCGTAGGATCATCGTCTGGCTGATGATTATTTGGATCGGCCCCGACGAAATCGCGGCCTGTGGTGAGCCTGCCCTGAAGATCCGGATGGTTCTGGGTTGTTCCCGTGTCTATTAGAAACTATCTCAAAAGGCGATCCCCATGTAGGGGCGGACGGCGTCCGCCCCGGGGGCACACGCCGTGTGCCCCTACATGATCGTGTTGGATGTTTTGAGATAGTTTCTTACGGCGACGATGATTGCATCGGTGTTCTGGACGAATTTCCAGGACTGAACAACATCCATGGTCCCAAGTGCCCACTGATCCTTGCCGTCGTCAGTGTAATCGGCATGGAGGTATCGCATGTACACGGGCTCCACTGCCACCACGCCGGGAATGGCCTTCACCTCCTTGATTACATTGGAAACGTTCATCTTTTTCGGGAATGTCCACAGTTCTGTCTGGATCGGATCGATCCTCTGCTGGAACTGGTGCCCAAGCTTCTCCAGGTCATTCCCAGCCGCCAATGCCAGAGCAGGAGAAAAACGGACAAAGTACTTGCCGGGAACAACATCCTGCCTCTTGGCGTCAACCTCTGGTTCGATGGCATGCGTTGCCAACGGAACGAAAAGGCTGACTATCAGAAGATATGATATACTGTTGCGCGCGCCGACTTGAGATTCAAACAGACCGCGAGTGAAACGATGACGACGTAGCGGGTTTGCCTGGTTGATGAACCTCCCAACAATACCACCTAATTATATACCAGAAAACCGGCAATGTCAAGTCACAGCGGTGGGGAATATGATTCGTCGGGCACCGGGGCTGGCGGGCGGATAGCTGCTGGCGGCGAGTCGAGGGGATACGCAAGCGGGCTCGGTGTTGGGTGTCGTCGAGGAAGGCGTGGGAGTCGGGTGAAGCGGTCAGCGGCGGCAGTCGGGCGGGCG
>DATKYA010000118.1:0-2699 GCA_035528775.1 Planctomycetota bacterium
GCGGATCATAACCGAGCAGGCAGAGGTTGGCAACGTCGCTCGACGGCGGCATCTTGCCCGGGATCAACCGTGCCATGCCCACTACGCCCTCGGCGGCCACCCGGTCCATGTTCGGCTTGCGAGCCACCTCCATCGGAGTGCGGCCGGTCAACCGCGGCAGCGGGCAGTCGGCCATGCCGTCCGGTACGATGATGCAGTATTTGCGGGCTGCGTGCATGTGCGTTGCTCAGTTTGCCAGTTGGTCAGTTGTTCGGTTTTTATCGGTTGACCTGTTCGTCTGGGTGGTCAGTCCTCTTTCGTTCATCGTTCATCGTTCATTGTTCATCGTTCATTGTTCCACCCTGAGCAGATGAATCTTGCTCACGGCCTTGCCGTCGGATACTTCCTTGAGCGCCTGGCGGAGGCCGCCTTCGTGAGCGCGGTGGGTGAGCATGACGATGGGCACTTCCTGCCCTGCGAGCCCTCGGCCGCGCTGGATCACCGACGCGATGGAGATGCCGCGCCGGCCCAGCGCCCCGGCGATCTCCGCCAGCACGCCAGGCCTGTCGGCCGCCATGAACCGCAGGTAGTAGCAGGTCTCGATCTCCGAGACGTCCTTCACGGCCATCTTTGGTGTGCGGCCTGGGTAGACGTTCAGGTCGGCGAATGCCTTCCCCGCCCGGCCCATCAGAATGTCGATCACGTCGGCCACAACGGCGCTTGCCGTGGGCATCTGGCCTGCCCCGCGGCCGTACTGCATGCCTTCGCCAACTGCGTCGCCGTGGACCCAGACCGCGTTGAACACGTTGCTCACGCCGGCCAGCGGGTGCGACTTCGGCAGCAGCGTGGGATTCACCCGCAGCTCCAGTTTGTCGTCGGTGCGCTTGCCGATCGCAAGCAGTTTCAGCACGTAGCCCAGCTCGTCCGCGCAGTGCAGGTCGTAGAGCTCGGTGTGGTCGATCCCCTCCACGTAGATGTCCTTGTAACCGAAATCGACGCCAAACCCGAGCCGCGCGAGGATGGCGAGCTTGTGCGCGGAATCGCCCCCGCCCACGTCGAGCGTCGGATCCTTCTCGGCGTAGCCCCGCTCCTGGGCCTGGGCGAGGGCCTCCGAATACGACTCCGTGTCGCCGATCATCTTCGTGAGGATGTAATTGCACGTGCCGTTCACGATGCCGATTATCGTGTCGAGCCGGTTCGCGATGTAGCCGTTCAGCAGCGACGCGATGATCGGGATGCCGCCGCCGACGGACGCCTCGAACGCGAGGCATACGCCCTTCCGGCGGGCCCTCTCGAACAGCTCCGCCCCGTGCAGTGCAAGCAGGTGTTTGTTTGCGGTGACGACCGATTTGCCGGCGTCGAGCGCCTTCAGGATCAGATCGCGGGCGAACGTGGTCCCGCCGACCAGCTCGATCACCAGCTCGATTTGCGGGTCGCGCAGGATATCGTTCACGTTGGCCGTCAGCACGCCGGCGGGCACGGCTACGTCGCGCGGCGTGGTCACATCGATATCGCAAATCTTCGCGAGCGAGATGTCGAGTCCGGTCTTGGCCTTCAACTCGCTTGCCTTGCCGAAGAGGATCTTCGCAACACCCGTCCCTATCGTTCCGAACCCGACTAGCGCAACCTTGCGTTCCATGGAAGTAGCCCTGATCAACCGGTATCCGGTATCCCGATGAAGTGAATAACCGCTCAACATTATATCCGGTGGGATTTCGAAGATAAAGAGGGAATACGGAATGGAATACGGAATGCGGAATTCCGAAGTTAGACGTTGGGCTTCGTGTGCCTCTCCCTGACGAATCATCCTTTGCAGATGTTTTGCAGATGTTTTTTCTCTTGACTATGCTCCAAGACGTGGTATATTCTAATAACATCGTCAGTAGCAATAATGGCCGGTACACAGGAATTCGTTCATCTAATCTCCCGCTCGTGCAAGGGAGCACTGCATGGATTCAGAGGACGCACGGACGCAGCACACGCCGACCGCTCTCAGGGACACCGGGATCGACGTCCTCGGGCAAGTCCCGTGGGGCACCCATTGCTGCCAGTTCTATCACACCAGGCAGGACCTTCTGGACATTCTTGTGCCGTATTTCCGAGCCGGCCTGCTGAGCAACGAGTACTGCATATGGATCACGGCGGAACCGCTCGACGTGGTCGCGGCAGAATCCGCGCTCAGAACGGAAATCCCCGACCTCGATGAACATATCGCGCGCGGGCAGATCGAAATGCGCTCGAGCGGGGAATGGTACTTCTGCACACCCGTGTTTGACGCTCAGGAGGTAATTGCCACATGGCTGAGCAGATTGAAGGCGGCGATCGATCGCGGGTTCGACGGAATGCGCATCGCCGGAAACTGTTGCCGCATCGACAAGACGCTCTGGCCGGCTTTCAACGCCTACGAGCAGGAGGCCAACAAGTCCTTTAGAAACCGGCGCGTCATCGCGATCTGCTCCTACTCGCTCGAATTCTGCGGCGCTTCCGAGATCCTGGATATCATGGCGGATCACCGTTCCGCCCTCGTCAAGCGGCATGGCCGATGGGAAGACCTCCAGGACTGGCGATCCGTGGCCGAGGAGCTGGCAAGCCTCGCGAAGTTCCCCAGTCAGGACCCGAACCCCGTCATGCGCATTTCGAAGGAAGGATTGGTCTGCTACCGCAACAATGCAAGCCTCAAGCTGGCGGACTGGTGCGGGCGCGACGGCAGGAAGGCTTCG
>DATKYA010000119.1:0-2314 GCA_035528775.1 Planctomycetota bacterium
CATCTACGCGCTCGACCGCGGCGTTTCCGGAGCCGAGCGCTTCCCCAACACCGTGATCCTAGACCGGCCGCACAAGGAGGGCACGCTGGTGCTGTTCCGCTGCCAGCCGGTGGCGTTGTTCGACCTGATCGATCAGCGCTATATGACGCTGCTGCGGCAGATCGACGTGATCGGCGCGGAGGAGGACAGCACGCCGCTGTCGTATGGATACACGCTGAGCACAATGCCGGCGGGGCTGCACGAGACGGAGACGGCCGGCGAGTCGTGCGCGATGGTCTACGTGGAGCCCGGCAAGCGATTCAAGGCAACGATGTCGGCCGGCCTTATGGGCCTGCGCCTCGCACTGCTGAACATGCCGGAGGTAGGGGCGGACGGCGTCCGCCCAGCGTATGATGATCCGCACGCGATCCGCGGGATGGAGCAGGTGAGCGGCGACGGCTACCTGCCCGACGCGACGGCCCGCCTCCCGCTGACACCGTGGCTGGTCGCCCGCGACATGTGGCGGCTGGACGAGATCCGCATTCGCAGCCTCAGCTCGCGGGGCATCCGCAACGAGCTGCTGGAAAGCCTGCACAAGGAGGCAGGGATGTGGAAGCGCACGGCGGAGGATGCGTTCGCCCGGCGCGACTACGCCGCCGCCATGGCCGCCGCACACGAGGCCTGGGCGTACGAATCTCGGACCTATCCGCTGGTGCGGTCGGCGGCAGACGACGCGATCAAGGGAGTGATCTTCTACCTGTTCTTGCTGCTGCCGTTTTCATTTTTCGGCGAGCGGCTGCTGTTCGGTTTCCCGAAGATCATGCACCGGATCTTCGGCATGGCGGGCATTTTCATCGTGGTGTTCGCCACGCTGCGGCTCACACACCCGGCGTTCAAGCTCACCTCGTCGCCGGCGATGGTGCTGCTGGCGTTCATCACGCTGGCGCTGGCGGTGCTGGTGATCCTGCTGCTGGGCGGGAAGGTGGCCGAGCAACTGCGCAAGCTGCGGCAGCGCGAGGAAGCCCGCAGCATCGACGTGAACCGCCTGAGCTCGCTGCGAACGGCCTTCGTGCTGGGAATCAGCAATCTGCGCAAGCGCCCGATTCGCAGCGGCCTCACCGCGGCCACGCTGATCTTGATGTCGTTCACGGTGGTGTCGTTCACGTCTGTGCGGTTCGTGCCGCGGTACAACAAGATCGACACGAACCAGGATGCTCCATACGATGGAATCCTGGTGAAACGCCCGCAGTGGGCGGCGCTGGACCCGGACGTGTATCAGTCGCTGAGCGCGCTGTACGGGGACGAATCGACCGGCGAGGGCGTGCGGTGCGCGGTCGTGCCGCGGGGATGGTACGCCGGCGAGGAGCAGGTGTCGATTCCCGGGCGGCCCGCGCCGGTTGTGAACACCCAGCCGGTGGAAGCAGATGGGGCGACAGTCGACGCGGCAGTCGGCGATGTTCCGGAGGCGCCGCAGGAGGCAGAGCACGCCTGGCCCACCGTGAAATCCATCACCGGCCTCGATCCGCGCGAGCCGGAAGTGACCGGCATCGACAAGCTGCTGGTGGCCGGTCACTGGCTGAGCGCATCGGACGCAAGCGAGTGCATCGTGCCGACCGAGGTTGCGGAGAAGCTGGGTCTGACGCCCGGCGACGTGGGCAAGGTTTCGCTGTACGTGCTCGGCAGGAGATTGCTGGTGGCGGGCTTGATCGACGGCAGCGGCCTGGCCAGGCTGCTCGACCTCAACGGCGAGCCGCTCGTCCCGATCGACTACACCTTCGTGCAGACCACCGCGAAGGCCAAGCAGGAGACGGAGTCGGATCGCTACCGCCATTTCATGCCCGAGGAGACGATCATCATCCCGTTCGAGACGCTGCGGGAGTTCGGCCGGAGCTACGCCGGGCAGTTCACCATTGCATCGGTCGCGGTGGCGATGGACAGGTCGCGCGCGGAAGTCGCAGACCGCGAAGGCGTCATTCGCCGCTACATGGCGTCCAAGGCCGTGAACCTGTACGTCGGCATCGGGGGCCGCAGCTATTTCTACAACGTCCCCGGGATGCTGTCGTTCAGCGGCCTGCGGAGCGTGCTGATGCCGCTGGCGATCGCGTTCCTGATTGTGCTGAACACGATGCTGGGATCGGTGTACGAGCGGTTCCACGAGATCTACATCTTCAGCTCGATCGGGCTGGCTCCGTCGCACATCGCGAGTTTGTTCCTTGCGGAATCCTGCGTGTTTGCTACAATAGGGGGAGTTCTCGGTTACCTGCTTGGACAGGTGCTGTCGGTGGCGGCGGCACACTCCGGCCTGCTGTCGGGCTTGACGCTGAACTATTCGTCG
>DATKYA010000120.1:0-6153 GCA_035528775.1 Planctomycetota bacterium
CGCCTTCGGTTTCTCTCGAAACATCCAGTAGCTTGCGAGTGTTAAGACATGCGAAGCGGGAGGCGGAGCAGCTATGACAAGGTGGCACGACGGCGAAACCAAGACGAGCCATGAGCAGGCGACGGACAGCCAGGGCAGGATGACGAAGTACGTGTACGACAATCCCGCCTCCGGCCGCGCGGTGATGGTCCTCAACTGCAACCACCAATTCGACCAGGAGTTTACCAACGGCGAGGCGGAAGTGCGCGCTTCGCTCGATTTCCACGAAGTGCCCGGCAACCCCACGCCCGTGATGAAACTCTCCGTTGTCGTCATGCTCCGGAAGGACCACGGCGAGCCCGTCGACCCTCATCCCTGATCCGGCTCCCCCCAGACATCTGCAACCGGAACCCGCCGGCCGATTCCGTAGCCTGCGGCCCGCCGACCAGTAGCCTGCACGTGAGGATGGAGGAAAACCGTGGTGTGCATGCGATTTGGCATTCTGATCGGGATAGCGGCTGCCCTGACGGCCGCCGGTGCGGCTTCGGCCGCCACGTACTACGTTGACGCGGCAAACGGCAGCGATGCCAGTCCCGGCACGTTCGAGCAGCCGTTCAAGACGATTGGGAAGGCGGCGGGATTCATGCTGGCCGGCGATACCTGCCTGGTGCGGCGGGGCACATATCGCGAGACGGTCGCGCCCGCCGCGTCCGGCCGCGCCGACGCCCGCATCACCTTCAAGCCCTACGCGAACGAGGACGTCGTCATCAGCGGGTGCGAGCTTGTGACCGGATGGGCGCCGCACCAGGGCGCCATCTGGAAGGCCCCGATCGGGTGGGACCTCGGACAGGGGAATAACGAGGTGTTCGTGAACGGTGCGTTCGTGTTCGAGGCGCGCTGGCCCGACAGTGCCGACCTCTCGCGCCCGGCCGCGAACCAGACGGGCGCCGGCAGCACGTGGACGTCCAACGCCACCGGCATCATCTGCGACGACCGCCTCACGCAGCCGCCGGGCTTCTGGAACAATGCGGTCGTCTACATCCGCCCCGGCCGGCGCTGGTACGCCCGAACCGCGAAGGTCATCGGCTCCACACCCGGCCAGCTCAACGTATTCCTCCACACCGCCGGCACCACCGCCGTCCTCAGCTACGAGAACATCACGAAGTACGGCGGCGACTACTTCATCACCGGCACCATCAACGCACTCGACAGCCCCGGCGAGTGGTTCCACGACGGGACGAGCCTGTACCTGTGGGCGCCGGACGGCGCCGATCCCGGCAAGCATGCCGTTGAGGCGAAGAAACGCAAATACGGGTTCGACCTCTCCGGCCGCGCGTTCGTCACCGTCGAGGGCTTCCGCTTCTTCGCCATGTCGATCAAGACCAGCGCCAAGACTACGGACTGCGTGATCGACGGAATCGACGCCAAGTATATCGACCACTTCACAATCATCCCGAGCATGGCATTCCACAAGTACGAGTGCGGCATCCTGCTGTACGGAACGAACAACGAGATCCGCAACAGCCGCATCGCGTGGAGCGCCGGAAACGGCATCACCGTCCGCGGCACCGGGCACCGTGTGACCAACTGCGAAATCCACGACGTTGCCTACGCCGGGATCGACGGCGCGACGATCAACACGTCGTTCGACACGACCTCCGGCCACGTGTTCAGCTACTGCACGCTGTACAATTCCGGCCGCAGCGTGCTGATCCACTGCAAGGCCGAGAACACGCGCATCGTGCACAACCGCATGTACAACGCCGGCCTCCAGATGACCGATCTCGGCGTGACCTACACGATCGCCACCGACGGGAAAGGCTCGGAGATCGCGTGGAACGTGGTGCACGGCTGCGCATTTTCGGGGATCTACCTCGACAACAACAACGGCAACTACAACGTGCACCACAATGTGGTCTACGACGTTCGCTATGCGTTGCACCTCAACCGACCCAGCGTGAACAATTGGATCGTGCACAACACGGTAGGCCCGCTGCGGCCCAGCGGCCAGGCCCTCGCCGGATTCCCCGACCAGTCCACCGCACAATACAAGTCCGACATGAGCGACACGGTGATCCGCAACAACATTTTCCGGGCGTCGTCGTGGGACGTCGGCACCGATCCGCCGCCGACGAAGGATCACAACATCGAGTCGACCACGGATCCGAAGTTTGCCGACCAGGCGAACAACGACTACCAGCTCCAGGCCGGCTCGCCCGCCATCGACGCGGGCATTGCCACGCCGTTCACCGGCGAGTTTGCAGGCAAGGCGCCCGACTGCGGGGCCTTCGAGTTTGGCGTCATCGCCTGGATCGCCGGCTATTCACCGCCCGGCCCCAAGCCCCCCAGGATCGGCAGGATCGGCGACAAGACGATCGTGGAACACCAGTTCCTCGCGTTCAGCGTGATTGTAATCGAGCCTGATGGCGATCCCATCACCTACGCCGCCGGCCCGTTGCCCGCCGGCGTGGCCTTCGATTCCGAAACCGGCGTATTCTCCTGGACGCCCGCGACCGGCCAGGCCGGCGTCTATCCCATCACGTTCAGCGCCTCCGACAAGGACGGCTCCGATTCGCAGACGATCACGATCACCGTGAACAGCGCGACCGTGCCCCCGGACGATTTCATCGCCTACTGGCGGTTCAACGGCACCGCCTGCGACGATGCCAGCGCCCGCATCGTCGTTCAGAACCATCCCGTCGGCGACGCCAACGACGACTGCACCGTGGACGTGCTCGACCTCATCGCCGTGCAGCGCCTGGCCGGGCAGGACCCCGCCCCCGGGCAGAACTGGAGGGCTGACCTGAACGGGGACGGCCGGATCGACGCGCTCGACCTCGCCGTGATCCGCGAGTGCATCGGCCGCACCTGCCCACAGCCCCGGTAGCACACGCCATCCGCCGCACGCCGGACGCCGCTCCGGAAAAATCTTCCCCGCGAAACCTTGATATCGCCGGAATTGTGGTGTATAATTACCCGGGAGAACCGAGCCCGCACGTTCCGAATAGCGCAGGAGTCGACGGAGCGATAACCATGACACGCGACCACAAGAAAAAAGTACTGGTGGTGGATGACGAGCCGGACGTCACTGAGCTGCTGCGCGTCATCCTCGAGGCGGACGACCTCGAAGTCTTCACGGCGTTTGACGGGCTGTCGGCGCTCAAGGGAATCGAGGAGCACGACCCCGACCTCGTGCTGCTCGACGTGCTGATGCCGACCTACGACGGGTTTGCCGTGTGCCGCATGATCAGGGCCAATCCCCAGATCCGCATGATACCCGTGGTGCTCCTCACGACCGCCCGCGAGAACTACGTGCTGAAGCATATATTGGAGGCCGGTGCCGACGATTACATCCTGAAATCGGCCGACAACGCTACCATCAGGGCGAAGGTGCGGGGAATGCTGCACTTGGGATGACGCTATTGTGCCTGAGCAGGCGTCTTCGTTGAACGTTGACAGGTGCACGTTGCACGTTGCACGTTGAAGTGTTTGCCATCGCAACCCCGCCAAACCCGTGGGCGCGTTCTCATATAGCCCGCCTCTCTGCCGCACTATCCCACACCGCATCCGAAGATCGATGCCTCCGAACACCTCAAGACATGGCGCTGTTTTCCGTTATACCACATGCACTGGGGGGACCGCGGATGTCGCCGGCTCTCCTCCCGAAACGCAGGGCACAGGATGTGAAAGGAAACGGAGGGATCTCGTGAGCAAAGGGATTGTGTTTGTGATGGCGGTTCTGGTATTGTCCGGTTCCGCGGCGTTCGGCGCTTTCGACGTCCAGTTCTACGCGGACTGTGCGCCGAACAAGTACCTCAGCCAGACGGCCTACAGCTCGTGGTGGGCGGATGAAAAGGCGGATATCATAGCGGGTACGGTCCGACCGATGGAGCACGGCTGCTACTGCGGGGCGTATGTATGCGACCCGTCGGAGCAAGCCGTCTATTCCTTCCCGCCATTCGGGAACCGCGTGCATTGGGTCTACTGGGTGCCCAACATCAGCGTGAACGACTTCGTATCGCGCGGCATGCAGGCCAAGATGCGAATGGACTACGACGGCGTGGTCTACACCTACGATTTCAGCCAGGGGGGGATTCTGGTGGAGGACTCGCCGGACGCCGGCTGGACGACGGTGACGAACTTCGAGGCGTGCAACGGCGGCGTCATCGGCACGTTCGGCCACGCCTGGTGGGTGGCCTATGATCAGTATGCTCCCACCGCCGAAGCCTTTGCCGCCCGCGACGCCGAGATCGCCGGGCTGATCGGCCACAGCACATTCGTCGAAGGCCTGATCAGATTCACGGCGTCCGATCCACAGGAGATGAGCATCCGCGTGGACGTGGCCCCCGAGCCGGCGAGCTTCGTGTTCCTGGGCACGGCACTCGTGGGGCTGGTCGGCAGCAGGATTCGCTCCTCGCGCCGCTCCCGCCCGCGAGGCTGACGCACAAGAATGGGAACGTCCGACGTTCAACAAGCGATTTCTCAACGCTCAACACGGTTTACCGCCATTCTTCGGTTTCCACCGCGGAATGGCCGCCGTGTTGGCGTACTGATGCATCGCTGCTGAACGTTGGACGTTCCCCATTCCTCTTCCATGAGCTCCAGAACTTCGTCCTTGAGCTCCGGCGTCTTCTTCCATGAGATCCGGCGTCATCCGTGAGCCGGCATCACGCGGCCTTGCGTTTTCTGGCGGTCCGAGTGCGGATCATCTTCACGGCCTCGCGGCAGAAGGCCGGCAGATCCTTCGGGGCACGGCTGGTCATCAGGTTGCCGTCGACCACCACTTCGCGGTCTTCCCAGCGGGCGCCGGTTGTCCATCCTCACGACCTCCGGCGCCTTGCCGCCCGGGATGACGAGTGTGTCGAAATCCCGCGACCTCACCTTGTTGGTCGCTGCGTCTGCGCGGAGCGTCATGCCGTACTTCCCCGTCGAACAGTACCCTCATGAATCCTCCCCTCCGTACAGTTGATGCTCTCAGCATGATAAACAACGGCAGGAGCCGGAGTGGTGACCGAATAATTCCGGGGATGAGCAGACGAGAGACGGTCAGGGAAGCGGCCGGGCCGGGCGGCGAAAAAAAAGAACCGTCGGCTGCGTCACATCCCAGAAGGCGTTTCCCCAGAAATGCAGCCGACGGTCACGGTTTTCTCGCCGGGGACCACGCGGATCACGCTCGATGCGAACGTGCCCGGGCAGCCGCCGCGGAGACAGGATGATCGTTTCTCAGGCATACCTGTAACGGCGGATTCGGATCGTGCTTGACTGATTTCCAGAGGGCGAAATGGGAAACGTGCGCCGGAAACTCCGGCGCACGCGGGAAGGGAAATGCGGCCTGACCGCGCTGCCTGTGCCGAATGCTCGCGTTCGGCCGCCGGCGGCGATCCGCCGTCACTCCTGCGGCAGGTGAGCCTTCTGCCAGCGGATCTTCTCGTTCTCGTTCATGAATTCGACTATGTCGGCACGGACCGTCAGCCTCGGGACAGAAAACAGGATGATGTAGGTGGTCGAGCGCTCCTGGATGACGTTCGTGAGGGCGTAGGCGCGGCCTTCCCTGATCGATGCGTTCTCGTAGAGGTCCGCCATGGCCGCGGTGTAGCGCGGGGCGGACAGCGGCAGCAGCCCGAGCAGCTTGAAGCCGCTGCTGTTGCCGATCACGTTCGATTTCACCACCAGATAATTGTCCTGCGCCAGCGACACGTTTGTCGTCGACGCGTGCGGGAAACTCCCCGACGCCGCGCAGCCCGAGATGAACGCCGCCAGTGGCAGCACGATGAAGACAAGCCTGTTCATGCGGATCTCCCTCCTTTGCCATGTGAATGAGCCGGGCCGAACCACTCGAGCCGCGGCACGCACTTCAAGTGTAGGCTGAACCGAGCTCCGTGTGAACACTTTCCTGCACCCGCACGACGCACGCGAAGTGTCTCGGCTCCGCGTGCTTGAACCGCCCGCCGCATCCTGAATTGGCGGACATCTCGAACGCAGTGGACACGGTGGGCGCGATGGACCCTGAGCCACTGCCAACTGCCATCCCGAACCGGGAATTTTCTTGACATGTTGCCCGCGCACTCTATAATAGATCATGACGATACCGCGGGTGTGGCTCAGTGGTAGAGCGGCAGCTTCCCAAGCTGCATGTCGTGGGTTCGAATCCCATCACCCGCTCCATCCTGCCAG
>DATKYA010000121.1:0-6051 GCA_035528775.1 Planctomycetota bacterium
GTGTGCATCCGGCCCATGAAGCCGTAGCCGATCAGGCCGACGTTGAGCGTTTTCATCCCTGAGCTCCTGCAACGTGTTTGGCGGAGGGTCACCGAAGCGACAGATTATATTCGGCATATTGGCGGGAATCAAGGATGGATCGTGCCGGGGGTGCCCGGGGCTCCGTAAACGATTGGTGGGAGCCCCTGCCAAAGCAACCGCGTCTTGCGGGAACCGGCCTCTTAGCGTGCAGTTTATACGCGGTGATCCGCAGGTTTCATTGGCCGTGGCTTCCTGGGTGAATTGCTGGCGTGCGAACGACATCCCGCCATCACGGTACCGGAGTTTGCTCCACCTCGCTGGGACAGTGCTGTCCGGCAATCGGGGTGCCAGGCGCACGACAAAGTGCCAGGCACCTCCAAGCGCAGCCTTCTATGGGCTCGAAAGGGCAGTTCTGACGAAGCGAGCAAAGTGCCTGACACTTTGCTCTGCCACACGACGAGCTGCCAGGCAAGTGTTTATGGAAACCGCAGGTCGCAGAAACACCACCCATGCCAGCGTCCGCCTGTCGTGCAGCCATCTGTGCTTCTTGCCTTTTATACGCGAACACCCACGAATGTTTCACGGACTTTGTGCCCGGAGCGGGGCGCGGTCAGCGGCACGGGGGCAGGGCGGCGGCATCGCATTCGTCGCTCATCGTTTGTCATCGAGCTTCTTCATGCGTACGAGCACGGCGACGGCGGGGAGATTGCAGATGAGGCCGATGAGGAACCAGGCGGCAACGTTGCGGTTCTTGTCGCGCGCGATCGAGGCGCACATCAAGGCGGCCGCGATTGCGGAAGCGATGAGGATGACGGGCCACGTTATCTGGAGCATTGTGGGAAAATCCTGCACGTGCGGCTGCGGCGGAGTGCGCGGCCTCCTCTATTATCTGTTTTTCGTGTCGATGATCAAGAGGAAGATGGGCGGCGTGTTTTTCAAGCTTGCACGGGCATAATGGGAGGTGCAGGGAGGCCGCGACTGCTGCCAAAAGCCGCATCCGCGGAGTCTGCGTTGGCAACTTTCCGCACCCATCGCGTGTTGCATGATCGAGAGAGGCGAAACTTCTAGTCATCGCCGCGGAACGTCCGATACTCACCCTGCCACACGTTTGGGCCGGGGGGTCGAAATTCTGGTAAGGAGGTAAAATGGAAAGAGAGACAGGCACATTCACTCAAGAGCGTGAGCGCGTAGAGACTGTGAGGCGGGAGGAAGAGAAGTCGATGTACGCGATGGCGGGCGGCTCGGCGACGGAAGCTCTGCTCGGCGCGGGTGCGGTGGTGCTTTCGATCCTGGGTCTGCTGAACATCCTGCCGCAGTACATGGCGTCGATATCGGTCATCGCGCTGGGCGCGGCCCTGCTGATAGGGGGCGGTGCACTTGCTGCCCGGTTCTCGCGTGCGGTTTCGGCGGCGGAACCCTCGACGGCCGCCGAGGCGGTGCAGGGCGGCGTGGCGATGCAGGCGCTCGCGGGCGCGGCGGTTGTCGTGCTCGGCATTCTTGCCCTCCTGGGCACGATGCCGGCGACGCTGCTGGCCATCTCGCTGATCGTCATAGGCGGCGGCTCGCTGTTGTCCAGCAGCGCGATCGCACGCGTCAACACGGTCATCGCCCGGACGACCGGGCGATCTGAAATGACGTCCGGTGCGGCGGGCATCGACGTGATTGTCGGGCTTGGCGCCATCGTGCTGGGCATCCTGGCTCTGGCCGGGTTCAATCCGGCAACGCTGATCCTGGTGGGCACGCTGAGCCTTGGCGCGGGCCTGCTGCTGAGCGGCTCGGCCCTGGCGGGTAGGGCGATGAGCATGTTCGCACGGTAATAGCCGCCGAACCATGGTTCGGCCTGATTCGGAAGCGCGAGTCGTCCCACGGGGGCGATTCGCCCAGATAACGGGTGAGCACACGGTTCTCCCCGGTGAGTCAGATCACCAATCCGGCCCCGGTCAAATCCCTCGGTCTGCCGCCGAGGGATTTGCCATTTCAAGCGTCCGCACACCCATTACAAGTTATTACAGCGATCGGGCAGGGCGTGCTTGCAATCGGGTTTTCCAGCCGCTATACTATCACGGGTTTGTTGCTTCAGCAAGCCCGGCACCGCGGCCGGGGCCATCCGACAGGAGAATGCAATGCCGCAGACCACGAAGGCCGGCAGCGACGACAGCGTTGCCGCCGTCAAGTCGCTGGGAGAAGCATATAGGAAGATACAGGCCGAGATCCGGAAGGTGATCATCGGGCAGGACAAGGTGGTGGAGGACGTGCTGGTGAGCCTGTTCTGCCGGGGGCACGCGCTGCTCATCGGCGTGCCGGGTCTGGCCAAGACACTCCTGATCAGCACGCTGGCGCGCATCCTCGACCTCAAGTTCAAGCGAATCCAGTTCACCCCCGATCTGATGCCGGCGGACATCACGGGCAGCGACATCATCGAGGAGGACCCCGAAACGCGTGCTCGCCGGTACAAGTTCATCCAGGGGCCGGTCTTCGCGAATATCATCCTCGCCGACGAGATCAACCGCACGCCGCCGAAGACCCAGGCCGCCCTCCTGCAGGCCATGCAGGAGAAGGAAGTGACCGTCGGCATCAGCACCTACAAACTCACCGAACCGTTCCTGGTGCTCGCCACGCAGAACCCGATCGAGCAGGAGGGCACGTATCCGCTGCCCGAAGCCCAGCAGGACCGGTTCATGTTCAACGTGTGGATCGACTATCCGACGTTCGACGAGGAAATCGAGATCGGCGAGAAGACGACGGTAGACGACCAGCCGCAGCTCAGCGTGGTGATGGGCGCGAAGGAGATCATGGAATACCAGCACCTGGTGCGCCGGGTGCCGATCGCACGGCACGTGGTGAAATACGCGGCGGCGATCGCGCGGGCCACCCGGCCGAAGGACGCGTCGGCCTCCGACGTGACGAAGAAGTGGGTGGCCTGGGGCGCGGGGCCGCGCGCCACGCAGAACCTCGTCATCGGCGCCAAGGCGCGGGCCGCCCTCAACGGCCGGTTCTATGCCAGCCCGAAGGACGTCCGCGAGACCGCCATCATCGTCTTGCGGCATCGCATCATCCCCAACTTCTCCGCCGAAGCGGAAGGCATCGACTCGATGTTCATCATCGATCAGCTTCTCAAGGAAGTTCCTGAACCCAAGGAATGAAGAGAAGCAGAGGGAAGGCGAACAGAGAACAAAGAACAGAGAAAGAACAGAGAACAGAGAACAGAGAACTCAGAACTGAAGAGGCGGAATCATAGTAAGCTTTCTCAATGCCTCCTCGTGATGATAGAGAGCAAGGAGAGCGGCGCGATGGAATCGAAGCCCGACAGCAAGCAGGCGAGGGAGGCGACTTTTCGAGGCAATGAGCTTGCTGCCCGGCTGCTGGGATATTCAGTGCGGATCGTGCGTGTCGTGGAGAACATGCCCAAGACCAGAACGGGAAATCATGTTGCTGCGCAGTTATTGAGAGCAGGGACGTCGCCTTTATCGAACCATGGCGAGGCGCAGGCCGCAGAGTCGATGCTCGATTTCATCCATAAGCTGCGGATATGCCTGAAGGAGTTGCGGGAAACGCAGCGATGGCTTCTCCTCGCCAAGGAAGTGCCCCTGATCCGGCCGCCGACCCGATTGGATGGCCTCATTCAGGAGACAGATGAGCTGATCCGGATTTTCGTCAGCAGCATCCAAACGTCCAGAGCAAAGATAGCGAAGAAGAGGAAGCAACCGGAGCCGTAGTTCCGCGTTCTCTGCTTCTGTATTCTTCGTTCTTCGTTCTTCGCTCTTCGCTCTCTGTTCTCTGTTCTTTGTTCTTTGTTCTCTGTTCTCTGTTTTCCGTTGCTTTCCCATGCCCCAACACCAGTACCTCGATCCTCACATCCTGGCCCACCTGCCGAAGCACATCGAGCTGATCGCGAAGCGGCTCGTGCAGGGGCTGTTCGTGGGCTACCATCGCAGCCCGTATTTCGGAAGCAGCGTGGAGTTTGCCGATCACCGGCAGTATTACCCGGGCGACGAGCTTCGCACGATGGACTGGCGCGTCTGGGCCAAGCACGACCGCTACTGCATCAAGCGGTTCATGATGGAAAGCCAGCTCAAGGCAACCATCCTGCTGGACTGCTCGGCGTCAATGGACTTCCGCAGCAACGGCCTGTCGAAGCTCGAATACGGCTGCTACCTGGCAGCATCGTTGTGCTATCTCATCATTCATCAGAACGACATGGCCGGGCTGGTGTCGTTCGACGATTCGATCCGGGACTACCTTCCGCCTCGCGGGAGCCGCATGCACATGCGGTTGATCCTGCACGCGCTCGAGCGGCTGAAAACCGGCCGCCAGACCAATGTCGCCCGGATTTGCCACCATCTCGCCGAGACGATGCGCGCCCGCGGAATGGTCATCGTCATCTCCGACCTGCTCGACGAGCCTGACGAGATCATCCGCGGCCTGCGGCACCTTCGCTCGGCCCGGCACGACATCATCGTATTCCAACTCCTTGACAACGCGGAGCTGACGCTGCCCTACCGGGAGCTGAGCGATTTCGAAGACATGGAAGCCGGCGGCTCCACACCGGTCGATCCCATCGGCTTCCGGCAGGACTACATTTCGCGGATCGAGGAGTTCTGCGCCCGCTTGCGGGAGGGCTGCGTCCACAGCAATATCGATTACGTTCGCGTAAACACCAGTGAGCCGATCGAGAAGATGTTATTCAACTATCTCGTGTTCCGTGCACGGCATAGCCGGTGAGAAATGCGATTTTCTGCGAAATTCTTTTACCGCAGAACTTATGCCCTTTGTAAGTCATTGTGCCCGAACGAGTTACGGGTATGAAGATATTTTCTACAAATAATGAACTTTTTCCGTTTACCTCCGTTTGTATCTATGGAGAACGCCCGCCAACTGAATAGAGACGTCCTCTGGTCAACTGAATAACTGGCCAACCGAGTAACCGGCCAACCTGGCCAACTGAACAACTGGTTTCATGAGCATCCTCAACGTCATCGCACTCGCCGGGTTCGCATTTCTGGCGGTGCCGATCCTCATTCACCTGATTCACCGCCAGCGGTATCCGCGGGTGCGGTTCAGCACGCTGCGGTTTTTCGACCGCACGCGCAAGCACAACGTGATCCAGCGGCGGCTGATCGACATCATCCTGCTGGTGCTGCGACTGGCGGCGGTGGCGGCGCTGGTGCTGGGGCTGGCGCGGCCGGTAATAACCGCCGGGAGCGGCGCCCGCGCGAGCGTGGTGATCGTGCTCGACAACTCGCCGAGCATGGCGGCCCTGGCCGAAGGCAGGCAGACCGCCTTCGAGCTTGCCAGGGCGAAAGCGGCCGACGTGCTGGGCGGGCTGCGCGAGGGCGACCGCGCCTGCCTCATCCTCACCGCGCCGGCGGCCGACGCCGGATTCACGGCTGATAGGCAGGAGTTGCTCGCACGCGCCGACGAGCTTGCCGGCTGCAGCATGATGCTGCGCACGCGGAGCGGGAAAAACTCGCTGGCGACGCCGACATCCGATTCGCAGGCGATCCGAGCGGCGATCGAGCGGCTGCCCGCCGACGAGCAGGCGGCGGTTGTGCCCCGGCACGACGCCCGGCCGGAGCTGACGGCCGACCTAGCCGGGCTGCGGCGGCGGATCGCGAACTCCCGCGTGGCGTGGCGCACCGGCTCGCCCAACGATGCCGTCGAGCGCGGCTACCGGCTGCTCGCCGACGCGGGCGACGCGAGCTGCCATCTGTTCGTGTTCAGCGATTTCGCGGGGATGGACGACCTCCGCACCGGGGGTGACCACGCCGGGCGGACGCCGTCCGCCCCTACGGCGCGCGTCCGCGTTCACCTGGCCAACGTGGCCGGCCCCGCGGCGAAGAACGTGGGGATCGAGAGCGTCGGCCTGTCGCGGCCCGAGGCGTACCCGGGCGAGGCGCTGAAGCTCACGGTTTCGCTGCGAAACTACTCGAGCCAGCCGAGCGGCCCGATCGCGCTGACGATCGAGCTGCCGGGCGAGAAGCCCGTGGTCGTGCGTGCGGATTCGATCGCCCCGGGCAGGTCGCGCAGCGT
>DATKYA010000122.1:0-3259 GCA_035528775.1 Planctomycetota bacterium
TGGCGGAACATCCGAATGGCGCGGCTGCTCGGGCAGGACACGCCGTGGCTCGCCCAGTGGCTGAAGGAATCGGCGTCGATCGAGCCGAGCGTCGTGCCGGGGTTCGCCGGAATGCCGGGAATGGAAACGGACTCGTCGATCACGCTGCGGGCCGCGCGCGTTGCCGGCGAGCAGGCCATGAAGGATGAAATGTCACAGCCCGCCGCCGCCTGGCTGGAGAAGCAGAAGCCCGACGGCTATTTCGAGGAGGAGGAGACGAAGATCTCCCGGTGGTTCACGGAGGTGGAGCAACTGCAATCCCGCATCGACAGCACGTGGAAGGCATTGGCGGTATTGCACCTGGCGGGCGTGGAGACGAAGGACCGCGCGACCCTCACCGCATGGCTGAACGGCATCGTCGACAAGCGGCGGCAGGATCTGACGAGCCACGGCATCCTGCGCGTCCTCGAATGCTTCGAGCTGCTCGGCGGGCAGCCCGCGGGCGGCGCGGCACTTGCGGAGCATTTCCGAGCGCGGTTCAGCAACGACGCCCCGGCGGTGGTCCGCCTGTGCACGCTGCTGAAAATCAAGCCGAATCTGCCGGGTGCAGATGCGCGGCTGATGGGCATTCTAGAGCGCGTGCGCGAGCGCGACCTGCCGATGGAGGTTGGCGTGCTCGCGGAGATGGTCGAGGCGGTCGATGGGCTGGGCGCGAGCTACCCGCACGCGGACTACATCGCGGCGCTTCTCGGGCGAATGCAGCGAGCCGACGGCGGTTTTGCCAAGCCCGGTAGCGACCACAGCAATCTGTACGATACGCTGGCGGCGATCAGGATGTCGGAGGCGCTGAGACGATTGATGAAAAATGAGGAATGAAGAGCGAGGGAAGTCGGGAGGAGGGAGAGAGTGTGCGCCGTGTAAGAGCGCAGATTTCCATGCTGATGGCTGAAGCCTGCCGCCTATCCCCTCGTGGAGCTTTGTGACCTTGTGCCTTCGTGTCGAAAACACGCGCAGTATTACAGGACGCTGCGGCCTGGTGACGGGCGGATCGCGCGGTCTGGGGCGGGCGGTCGCGCTGGAACTGGGGCGGCGCGGGTGGGCGGTGTGCGTGAACTACCGGAGCAACACGGCGGCGGCCGAGCGGACGCTGTGCGAGTTGCACGGGATGGGGGCGGAGGCGTTTGCGTGGCAGGCGGACGTGTGCGATCGGGCGGCGGTGGGGGAAATGTTCGACGCGGTGCGTGGGCGATGGGGGCGGCTCGACTTGCTGGTGAACAACGCGGGAATCTCGCGCCAATGCCTGCTGCCGCGGATGACGGAGGCCGAGTGGGACGAGGTGATGGGGACGGATTTCCTGGGTGCGCTGAACTGCTGCCGCGCGGCGGTGCGGCTGTGTGAATCCGCCGGCGACCCCTGCCATATCATCAACATCGCATCGATCTCCGGCCTGCGTGGCCGTGCGGGGCAGTCGCATTACGCGGCTGCGAAGGGTGCGCTGATCGGGCTGACGCAGTCGCTGGCGGCGGAAGTCGGCCCGATGGGCATTCGCGTGAATGCGGTGCTGCCGGGCTACCTGCCGACGGAGATGGGGATGGCGTCACCCGCGGCGATGGAGGCGGCTCGAAAGGAGCACTGCCTCGGTTGTCTCGGCGACGAAGACGAGGCGGCGCGATTCATCGCCGATCTCGCTGAATCGCGGACGATCACGGGTCAGGTTCTGCGCGTCGATGGCCGGCTGTGATCCGGAAGAGGGTGAGGGCAAAATCACTAGAGGCAGGGCAATCGGGGGGAGAGAATCTGCTCAGATCATCGTGCCATGGTTCATTTTGCCCTCCACCGCTCAAATCATCCTTCCCTTTCGTGAGCCGTAGGCATGGCCGGGCCATCGAAAACACCGGCGTCAAATCACATTATTTCAGACCTGCCCAAGATTCTTCCCACAAACAGGAAAAAAGGACTTAAGCAGACCCCGAAATTGCTAAACTGTGATAAAAGTAACAGCGTTACTGTTTTCACTTTGTGTTTCTGATCTTTCATTCACGTGAACAAGATGCACAAGACGATTGGTCGGTTGAGCCTGTATCGCCGCCTGCTGAGCGGCCTGATGACGAACGGTGTGCACAACGTTTATTCGCACGAGCTTGCCAAGATGGCGGGGGTGACCGCGGCGCAGGTGCGCCGCGACATGATGTCGGTGGGGTATTCCGGCAGTCCGACGCGTGGCTACGACGTGCGGCTGCTGTCGGACAGCATCGGGGATTTCCTCGATTCGCCGGAAGGCCAGGGCGTGGCGCTGATCGGGATCGGGAACCTGGGGCGGGCGATCATGGCGTATTTCACGGGCAGGCGGCCGCGGTTGTCGATCGTGGCGGCGTTCGATACCGATCCGGGCAAGGTGAACCGGGTGATCCACGGCTGCCGCTGTTACCACATCAACGAGATGGCCGAGGTGGTTCGCTCGGCGAACATCGGCGTGGCCATCATCACGGTTCCATCGGCGGAGGCGCAGAACGCCGCCGAGCTGCTCGCGGCGGCGCTGGCAGGCGATATGAAGCGGGCCGGCGTGGCTGCGGCGATCCTCGGCCAGTTCAGAAGCCAGACGGCCGAGCCATGGCCCGGCGTGCCGTATCTCGACGAGCACCCGTTCTTCGCCCCGCAGAAGCGGTGGGTGCTCGAGAAGATCGGGATCATCGACCCGACGCAGATCGACGACATCGGCGCTCTCGGCCAGATGCGGGTCGAGCGGACGCGCAGGGTATTCGACCGCACCGACATCGGTGTGCTGGTGAGCGAGGCGGGGGCGTGGGGCGAGTATGAGGACGGCATCCTGGCGGAGTTCACCCGGCGGGAGATTCCGTCGATCGTGGTGTTCAACAAGATCGATCTGGCGGCTCCGGCGGCCGAAACGGTGAAGATGCTGAATGGCCGCAGGATTCCGTTCATCGAGACGGTGGCATCGCAAGGCAAGGGTGTTTTAGACCTGCGGGAGGTGCTGATCAAGTCGGCGCCCGAGGATTTCATCAACGCGCCGTCGATCGTGGGCGACCTGGTGCCGCCCGGCGAGCTGGTGGTGTTCGTGGTGCCGATCGACCTCGAGGCGCCCAAGGGGCGGCTGATCCTGCCGCAGGTGCAGGCGATCCGCGACATCCTCGATCGCGATTCATACTGCATCGTGGTGAAGGAGCGGGAGCTGCGGGATGCATTGGACCGGCTGAACCGTCCGCCCGCGCTGGTCGTGACGGATTCGCAGGGCTTCCTGAAGGTGGCGGGCGACACGCCG
>DATKYA010000123.1:0-2033 GCA_035528775.1 Planctomycetota bacterium
GCGGCAAACCCGATGACGGGTGCGAGCGCGAATCCCATGGCCCGGGCGCTTTCCGGCACCAACATTTCCTTGCCCAGGAGCTTGGCGATGTCCGCGACCGGCTGGTACCAGGGCGGCCCCACGCGAGCCTGCACGAGTGCGGTGACTTTCCTGTCCACCCAGCTCGTGGCCATGCCCAGGACGAGCACCAGCGCCACCGAAATGAAGAAGTATCCAATAACCACGTTTTTCTCGCCTGACTTCACGACCGCCGGACGTACGGGCTCCGGCCGACGGCGTGTGCGCCGACCATGAAAACGTCGCGGTCGCGCAACGCTTCGGGAATCTCCTCGAATCGCAAGGCGCCAGTGGGGCAGGTTGCCACGCAGGCGGGCAGCTTGCCCTCGGCCGTGCGCGAGAAGCACAAATGGCATTTGCTCAGTGAGAATCCGCCGAGCGCGGAGTTGTCGCCCAGCGTGCCGAACGGGCACGCGAGCACGCACGTGCGGCAGCCGCTGCACAGGTTCGCGCTGCGCCGCACGGAGCCGTCCGCCTCCTTGCGCATTGCCTCACGCGGGCACGCCTTCACGCACGCCGGATCTTCGCAGTGCCGGCAGACGGCAGGGAACTCGCCGATTGCATCGACCCGGGCGGACCGCTCGGTCATGGTCTCGTGGTTCACCCGGTTGCAGGCGGCGCCGTGCGCCGTGCAGCCGATGCACAGGTCAAGATTGACGACCAATCGCTTCATTCGTCTAAACCTTCAGTGCTTGCGGCCAACTCAGCGGGTCGGTGAGGGAGCCGTCCGCGAACCTGATCGGGGATGGCTGGGGCACGGACAGCGGCTCCGGCAACGCGGCGTCAGCCAGAACGAGCCTGATGAGGCTTGCATTCGGCTCGACGACGTGCGGAGGAGCGGGCTGGCTCGGGAGCAGCTCGAGCTTCATCAGCCGCGCGGCCATCTCAAGGATTTCGCCGTGCGAGCGCGCCCCGTTCACGGGAGCCGCCGCCGCTTGCCGGTGCTTGCCATTGAACGTTCCGTCCTTCTCCAGCCAGATCGCGAGCGGCAGGACCACGTGGGCCAGGGCCGTGGTCCTGTTCGCAAATGGTGCGCCCGCGATCAAGCGTTTCAGCCTTCGCAGCCGCGACTCCACGTCGAGCGCCGGATACGCGGCCACCAGGTCACTGCCGAGCACCACCAGTGTGTCGATCCTCCCGCCGGTAATCTCGTGGAGTATCTGCTCCACCGATGCACTCGCCCGGAACCTGCCGCAGATCCCGGAGCAGTTGCCGTATTCGTTGAGGAGGAAAAGCTTCTTCCCCTTCCCGGCCAGCATCACGCAGCACGCGGCCAGCATTGCGGCAACCGAGTCGGACGTGCTCAGGATGAGGACTCCCGAGTCGGCCTTGATGAATTCCTGGGCGATACGCCCGGCGGCGGCAGTGTCGACGCCTTCCATAACGGCAGGCGGAAGCTTGCGGAGTTCTCCCGCCCACGGCTGATTCTCGCCTTTCAGCAGAGCAATCCTTTGCAGCAGGCACAGAAGGCTCGTCCGCACCGGTCCGAGTAGAGACGCCCCGGTGGGGCGTCTGAGACGTGCCACCGGCACGTCTCTACTTTGGGCGAAGCGAGTTGTGTGGTTCTGGGCCGGGGCAACCACGGCCAGGGTGTTCTTGTGGTCGGCGTTCCTCGCCTTCAGTACTCGCCTGGCGACCACGGGGCCGACACTGAACGGGTCACCCACCGCGATGGTGCACACGGAGT
The DNA here is from genome assembly GCA_035528775.1 of Planctomycetota bacterium. GTDB lineage: Bacteria > Planctomycetota > PUPC01 > JABMSA01 > JABMSA01 > DATKYA01. Next base: position 1,745 of record DATKYA010000123.1, read on the forward strand.
GCTCGAGGTCGTCCGTTTGTGCGCGGGCGACTGGAAGACTGGCGAGCGCCGTGATGATCGCGTCGTCGTGCGTGGAGAAATCGACAGCAACGCGTTCCGGACCGATCCTGCGGGCGATGCTATCGAGCAACCCTGCCTCTTCGTTCGACACGTCGCCTTCCACGATGAGCGCGGGAGCCTCGCCGGAAAGCGCCTGTGCCACCTCGCGGATGGCATCCTGCCAACTGACCGCCCTGCCCTGCACGGCAGGCTCGCATAACCGCAGCGGATGGTTCAACAGCTCGAGGGC
>DATKYA010000124.1:0-8711 GCA_035528775.1 Planctomycetota bacterium
GACGGCCCTCCACATCGTGCTGTCGGGCCGCCACGTGAGCTTGTCGAGATCGACCTTCCACACGGTCATGTGGCAGAAGACCTCGTCGTCGTGCTTCGGGTCCATGCCCACCCAGGTGGCATACTGGCTGGCGCCGAAGAACTCGTTCACGCACTCGCCGGTCTTTGTGTCCCACACGCTGATGCGCTTGGGGGAGTCGAGGATTTCGGCGACCCACAGTTTGCCCTGCTTGTCCACGTCGATGCCGCCGGGCTGGAACATCCCCTGCTTGTCGAATTTGCCGCGAGCGGGCCGTCCGCCCGTCTTGCCGATGGATCGCTGGTATTTGCCGTCGGCGGAAAAAACGGAGACGTTCTGGAGCTTGGCGCAGTTGGCGACGTAGATGCCGCCTTGCGAATCGAGCGCGATGCTGGATGGCGCGTCGAGCTGATCGGCGATGAGCGGCGACGCCTTGCCGTCCGGCGAGACGGCGAGCACCTGGTTGCCGCTGATGACGAGCGCGGAGCCGTCGGCCCGCGCGGCGAGCCGGCCGGGCGCCGGCACGTCCCACGTTTTCTTCACGGTGCCCTGCCTGGCGTCGTAGAGGGCGACGAGGTTGCGCCTGCCGAAAGACGCATACAGCGTTCCATCGCGGTACGCGAGGCCGGTAACGGCGTTGTTGCCTTCGCCGGCGGGAGCTTCGGCCTTGGGCGTGCCGCGGCCGAAGTTGATTGGCCGGCCGTCCTTGAAGTCGAAGATCTCGATGCCCGCTCCATCGTGGAATCCGCCGCCGCCGGAGGCGTAGATGTTCGTGCCGTCGGTGGCGAGGTGCACGGCTCCCTGGCGGATGCCCCACTGGCGGCGGCCGGTGAGGTCGGTGCGCAGCATCGACCATCCCGCCTCGCCGCCGTCCCACGCGAGCAGCATGTGATCGCCGGCGGCGCAGACGGTCATCGGGCGGCCGTGGTCTGCCCCCCACCCGCCGGTGCCGTCGGCCGTCATGTAGGTGGGCGTGCCGGAGTTGTGCACGGCGAGCAGGTACTTCGTGGTGATTGGCTCGTGCCAGATGCCCTTCCAAGTGTAGGTGCCGGCGGGCAGGGGCTTGCCGACGTCATCCAAGCCGTCCCACCGCTCGACCACCGTGCCCTTCTTGCGTTGCTGCTGGTTGACGAGATAGCGGACGTAGCGGCCGTTCTGGTCGAGCAGTGCCACGCTCACCTCGCCGTCGCCGGGCATGTCGTAGGTGAACGTTAGCGGGAGCGGTGGCGAGACGGACACGCCCTCTTCGGTCAACTCCTTGGGCAGGTTGCCCTTCTCGGAGAAGATCGCCTTGCCCCAGCAGGCGGACGACTGGAAGGTGAACCCGGGGCCGGACATCACGTCGTAGGCCCAACCGGATCCGCCGGCGGTTTTCAGGCCGTCGGGTGCGGAGAAGTTGAACTGCACGGTGGCGGCAACGAGCTCACCGGCCTTCGGAGCCCGCTTCGCTTCCAGCGTCGCCCACGGAATCCTGTACTCGAACGTGTAGCCCATTCTGTCGTCGGCGAGGAGATAGGCGGCCTGGAACTTGTCGCGCGGGACGACGCCCATCTTGTAGCCGGCCTTCGGCGGCGAGTAGGTCATGCCGTAGGCGAGCTGGAGGTTCGGCTCCTTGCGGTCGGTGTAGTACCACAGCAGCGTGTGCGCCATCTGGTCGTTCGGCACGGCATTGAAGCTGCCCTGGTTCACCGGGTAGCCCTGGGCGGGGTCGAGCACGATGCGGAACTGGCAGGAGTCGGCGTCCCACGCGTTGCCGGCATCGACGTTCGGATCGTGGCGGTTCATCATCGGCGATGGATCGCGGATCACCGCCGAGAGGTAGAGGGCCTGGTCGTCGAACATCATGGCGAACCTGGCGGACTGCATTTCGCTGGTTTCGCTGGTGACGTACATGAAGACCTGGCCCGACAGGTCCCAATCGTCGAGCTTGCCGTCGATTTTCAGATCACCGGGCGGCGGCACCACGAAGATGCGCTTGTGGCGCGCCAGGCCGACATCTCCGAACAGCTCACAGGAAAACAACAGCACCAGGACGGCGGCGGCGAGAAGGCGAATCCGAGAAACCATTGCATTCCCCTTTCGTGTGATTGTGGCGGTGGGATCAGCCGGTATCCGGCACGGGGAATATCATACATTATTCGCGAGAGGAGGGCAAGTGGAAAGAGAAAAAGAAAGAGGGAAAAGGCGGGAACATTGAACACTGAATATCGAACGCTGAACATCGAACAACGAAGAAGAAAACCGAACGCCCAACAGACAACGGACAACGACCAATAGCCAGCGTTTCAGGATCACCCGGCGGGCTTCGCCGTAGAATGTAAGTACAACGGTACTGTCCCTCACCAAGCCCTCTTCGTGCTCCTTCGTGCCTTCGTGTCTTCGTGTCTTCGTGTCAAGACCACTCTCACATCCGCGGCAGCCTTGCACTTCTCCCCGCAATCAGTTAGAATTTCCTCAGAAAGGAGTTCCCGATGAAGAAGATCCCCGTCATTCTCGATACGGATATCGGCACCGATATCGACGACACTTGGGCGCTCGCGATGCTGCTGAAGTCGCCGGAGCTTGACCTCAAGCTGGTAGTCACCGACACGAACGACACCGCGTATCGTGCGAAGATCGCCGCAAAAATGCTGGAGGTCGCGGGCCGTACCGACGTGGGTGTGGGCGTGGGTATCCCGTTTCCCCAGCCGCGCAACCAGCAGGCGGCGTGGGTGGCGGGTTACCATCTCGCGTCGTATCCCGGCGCGGTTCACAATGATGGCGTGGCCGCGCTGATTGACACGATCATGCGCTCGCCGGAGCCGGTGACGCTGATCTGCATCGGGCCGGTGCCGAACATCGCCGCCGCGCTCGAACGCGAGCCGCGGATCGCACGCAACGCGCGGTTCGTCGGAATGCACGGCAGCGTCCGCCGCGGATACCAGGGCAGCGCCCAGGTTCACGCCGAATACAACGTCAAGGAACACACGAAGTCCTGCCAGAAGGCGTTCACCGCGCCGTGGGAGATGACGATCACCCCGCTGGACACCTGCGGCCTCGTAACGCTGGATGGGGAGCGGTACCGCCGCGTGCGACAATGCAGCGACCCCATCGTCCATGCCCTGATGCAGAACTACGACGCCTGGACCGCCGCCTGCAACCTCGGCGACCAGGCCGAGCACCGCAGCTCCGTGCTGTTCGACACCGTGGCCGTCTACCTCGCGTTCACCGACGAGCTGCTCGTGATGGAAGACCTGCCGATCCGCGTGACCGACGACGGCTTCACCAGGATCGGCCCTGCCGGCAAGATGATGCGCGTCGCCACCGACTGGAAGGCCCTGCCGGCGTACGAGGATTTCCTGGTGAGCCGGCTGGTGTCGTAACGCGCCGCAGCATGCATGGCAGCGCGGCTGTTACGAAATCGTTACAACTCGCAGCCGTCTTGAGCGTCTATATCATCAGGTGTCGAGTTCGAGGCGCAATGGATAGGATGGACAGGATGGACAGAATGGACCTGGTGAATCTTGTGAGATGCCGTTTTTCCTCGCCCCAAAGCCCAATGCCCAAAGCCCAAAGCCTTGCAGGCTTCCTGGCGATGATCGCGGTTGCGGCGGCCTGTTCGTGGGCGTATCCCGCATCCCTCTACAAGGACGCCCTGATCGAGAACGTGCCGCACGTGGAGCAGAAGCCCGACTTCTGCGGCGAGGCCTGCACCGAGATGTACCTGCGCGCACTCGGCTCGAAGCTCACGCAGGACGACGTGTTCGACCGCGCGGGGCTGGATCCCGTGCTCGGCCGCGGCTGCTATACGAAGGAGCTTGACCGCGCCCTGCAGGCCATCGGGTTCGCGACCGGCGACGTGTTCTACAAGGCCGACGCCGCCCGGCCCGCCGACGATCTCGAGCGCCTGTGGACGGCACTTCACGCCGACCTCGCGAAGGGCGTGCCGTCCATCGTGTGCATGCATTCGATCGACGGCCCCGCCGCCACCGAGCATTTCCGACTCGTGCTCGGCTATTCCGCCGACAAGGACGAAGTGATCTACCACGAGCCGGCCGAAGCAGGCGGGCAGTACCGCAGGATGAGCCGCAGCCTCTTCCTGAAACTGTGGCCGCTCAAGTATGATCCGAAAACGTGGACCGTCATCCGCCTCCGGCTGGAGCCGCGCAAGATCGTGAAAGACGAGCCGGCCCCCGGCAACACCGCGGCCGATTTTGCTCAGCACGTCATGGCACTCCGCGGCAAGTTGCCGGCCGCCGGGTTCACCATCGTCGTGCAGCCGCCGTTCGTCGTCATCGGCGACGAGCCGGCACAGATGGTCCGCACGCGGGCGGAGCGGACCGTGAAGTGGGCCGTCGACAAGCTCAAGCAGGACTACTTCGCGAAGGATCCCGCCGAGATCCTCGACGTGTGGCTGTTTCGCGACAAGGCCAGCTACGAGCGCAACGCCAAGGCGCTGTTCAACGACGAGCCGTCCACACCCTTCGGCTACTATTCCGCCGAGAACAAGGCGCTCGTGATGAACATCGAGACCGGCGGCGGCACGCTCGTGCACGAGATCGTGCATCCGTTCATGCGGGCGAATTTCCCCGCCTGCCCCGACTGGTTCAACGAGGGGCTCGGCTCCCTCTACGAGCAGGCGAACGAGCGCGGCGGCCACATCGTCGGCCTCACCAACTGGCGGCTCCCCGGCCTGCAGAAAGCCATCAAGGCCAAGGCCGTGCCCCCCTTCGACGAGATGATGGGAGCCACCGGCCTCAACTTCTACCGCGACGACCCCGGCACCAACTACGCCCACGCACGATACCTCTGCTACTACCTGCAGGAGAAAGCACTGCTGGTCGAATTCTACCGCGAGTTCTTCAAGAATCAGGCGGCCGATCCCAACGGCGTGGCCACGCTCAAGAAGATCCTCAACGAGGACGACCTGAAGGCATTCAAGAAGAAGTGGGAGAAGTGGGTGATGGAGCTGCGGTTCCGGTGAGGAGGAAGACGAGCGAAGAGGAAGAGGACGAGCGAACATCGAACATCGAAGATCGAACACTGAACATCGAAGGAAGAAGCCGACGAGGGCGAACACGATGGTTCGCCCCTACGGTTCCTTCTTCCTCTTCCGTTCTTCCATTCCTCCGTTCTTCCCTTCTTCCGTTCTTCCGTTGTCCTCCCTCTTCTCCCTCTTCCCCTCTTCTTCCTCTTCTTCGTGTACCTTCGTGTCCTTCGTGTCTTCGTGCTGATCTGACCGTTGCCCGTTGCCCGTGGCCCTTGCCCGCCGCTCGTCCTATCCTTGATTCACCGCCCGCCGTGGCTATAATGAAACGCTCAGCGTGATTTTTCCGCACCTGAGTTTTGCGAGGCGTCAATGAAACAAACGTCGCACCAGGCACCCGCCGCCGCGGCCGTGCCGGCCAACATCCTGCAGTTGAAGATTCTCGTGGTGATCTGCGGCGCGGTGCTGATGGCCCTCGAGATCATCGGCAGCAGGGTGATCTCGCCCTACTTCGGCCACAGCATCTACGTGTGGGGCAGCATCATCTCGATCTTCCTGGGCGCGCTCAGCCTGGGCTACTACATCGGCGGGCGCGTGGCCGACCGCTTCCCATCGCTGCGGCTGCTCTGCTCGATCATCGCGGTCTCCGGCCTCACGATGCTCGTGCTGCGATACATCGCGCCGTGGGTCTGCACCAGCGTTTACGACGCCCACCTCGGCCCCAAGTGGGGCACGCTCGCCGCCTGCCTGATCCTGTTCTTCATTCCCAGCGTGCTGCTGGGAACGGTCTCGCCGTTCTCGGTGCGGCTGGCCACGCTGAGCGTTGCCAACGTCGGCAAGACCGCCGGCCTGCTCTACGCCCTCTCCACCCTCGGCAGCATCGTCGGCACGCTGATCACGTCGTTCGTGCTGATCGACACGATGGGCACCAACACCGTGGTGCTGTCGCTGGGGGCGACGCTGATCGTTGCGGCGTTGGGCGCGGGCGCGCTCACGTTGCGCCCGAGCGCACCCGCCGTGGTGTCGGCCCTGCTGCTGCCGATAGCATTCTTCGTGCCCCCGCCCAAGCACCTCGGCATCATCGGCAAGAACGACACGATCATCTACGAGACCGACTCACCCTACCAGCACATCATCGTGAGCGAGGGCAAGTCGAAGAACCAGCTCATGCGGCGCAACCTGCAGTTCGACCGCTACATCGAGAGCGCCATCTACCTGCCCCAGCCGGGCGAGCCGACGGCGTCCATCCGGGCCGCCACCGGCTACACCGACATGATGCACCTGCCGGTCGTGTTCAACCCGGACTTCCGCACGGTGCTGCAGATCGGCGGCGGCGGCGGCACCGTCCCCCGCGAATACCACGACCACTACGGCTTCGACGCACACGGCAACCCCGTCGACGGCTTCAGCGTGCAGATCGCCGAGATCGACCCGAAGGTCGTGGAGACGGCCGAGAAATTCTTCTACTTCCAGCCGGGGCCTCGCCTGCGCGTCACGGTCGACGACGGCCGCATGTTCCTCAAGAACTCGCAGCAGAAGTACGACGTGATCCTGGTCGACGCCTTCTCCGGGGGCGGCCAGATTCCCTTTCACCTGACCACGAAGGAATTCTTCACCGAGATCAAGAACCATCTCACGCCCAACGGCGTGGTTGCGATGAACGTGATCAGCGCCCTGGCGGGCGACCGCGGCCGGCTCTACCTCGCCATCCTGCGCACCTGGCAGCAGACCGGCTTCGGCCAGATCTACGTCTTCCCCAGGTACGCCCCGTGGCTGGAGCCGCCGCTGCAGCGCGAGAAGTCACGCAACGTCATCCTCGTCGCCACCATGTCGCCCAGGCGGCTCAGCAAGGCCGACATCGAGCTGGGCGCCCTCGGCCTCTACCAGGACGGCGTCATCAAGATCGACAAGGTCGTCGAGCACGCCAAGCACTACCTCCCCGGCGAGGAGTCGATCGATTTCACCAGCGACCCCGTGTTGCGCAGGATTCCCGTGCTCACCGACAACTACGCGCCGGTCGAGTTGATGGCGGAGGAATGAGGGAGCGCCCGCCCTCCTTGTTCCTTGTTCCTTGTTCCCTGTTCCTTGTTCTGTCTTCCCTCTTCTCGCTCTCCGCCTCCTGTCCTCGCGAAGCGGTCGTAAAGGAACAACATATTCACGTGAGGGCGGTAGGGGCGAACCTTGTGTTCGCCCTCTTGGGACTGACGATGGTGCTCGGGGACGCAGCAAGGGCGAACACAAGTATGTGTTTGTCGTGCCGGGAAAGGGCGGGCAACAGTGGCCCGCCCCTACAAAGATTCCGTCATTGAGTTTGTACGCGGAATGATCGTGTACGGCGCTTCTGCCGCATGGATTGCCGACTGGTGTAGGGGCGGGTCCCCGTGCCCGCCCTCTTCCGGCACGGTAAACAAATGCGTACCGGTGGCACGTCGCGGAGGCCCCACTGGGGCGTCCGCTATCGTGCCGCGGCAAACTCCCGCAGCAGTTCCTCCTGCCGCTTCGTGAGCTTTTTGGGCACGGTGATGAGGAGGCGGACGAGCATGTCGCCCTGCTTGCCCCGGGGGGGCTTGATTCCCTGGCCGCGGAGCCGCAGCATCTGGCCCGACTGCGTGCCCGGGGGAATCTTCAGCTTCGCGTGGCCCGTCAGCGTGGGCACTTCGATCTCCCCGCCGAGCGCCGCCGTCACGAAATCCACCTGCGCTTCGTAGATGATGTCGCTGTTGCTGCGCGTGAAGCTCTCGTGCGGCAGCACGTGTACGGTGACGTAGAGGTCGCCGGGGGGCCCGCCGTGGACTCCCGGCTCGCCTTGGCCGCGCAGCCGCAGGGTGTCGCCGTCGCTGCTGCCGGGCGGGACGTGGAGCTTGATAGTGACCGGTTTCTCGGTGGCTCCTGCTCCGCCGCACGTGGGGCAGGGGGCGCCGACGATCCGCCCCGATCCGTGGCACTTGGGGCAGACGCTGCTGACGCTGAAGAATCCGCCGGCCTTGGCTCCGCGCTTGACGACGTGGCCGGAGCCGCCGCACGCGGGGCAGGCCGCCGGCTGAGCGCCGTCCTTTGCGCCCGTGCCCCGGCACGTCGGACACACCGTGCCCTTCTTGAAGCGAAGCTCCTTCTCGGTCCCCAGTGCGGCCTCGGTGAACGCGATGGTGATGTCGGTCCGCAGGTCGGCTCCGGGCTCCGCCGCGGTCTCGGACGCGTAGTACCGGCGGCCGAAGAAATCGCCGAAGATGTCACCGAACTGGCTGTAGATGTCGTCGACGTTCGTGAATCCTTCGAACCCGGCATCGCGCACGCCGGCCTGCCCGCGGAGGTCGTAGGTCTTGCGCTTTTCGGGGTCGCTGAGCACGGCGTAGGCTTCGGAGATTTCCTTGAATTTCTCCTCCGCCTGCTTGTTGCCCTGGTTGCGGTCGGGGTGGTATTTCAGCGCGAGCTTGCGGTATGCTTTCTTGATCTCATCCTCGGACGCGGTGCGGCCCACGCCGAGGACTTCGTAATAGTCTTTGTTGCTTGCCATGGTTCAACGCATTCCTGCCAAAGAAGAACGCCACGAAGTCACGAAGATACGAAGGACACGAAGAAGAGATGATGGGATGAAGGGATGAAGAGAACGATGCTGCAGTCTTCTTCGTCTTCTTCGTGGCCTTTGTATCCTTCGTACCTTTGTGGCTTTCCGAATGGAGCCATTCGATGCCGAAGGAACTGCACGCTATACAGAACATCCCGGCCG
>DATKYA010000125.1:0-2358 GCA_035528775.1 Planctomycetota bacterium
GTCGCGCGCCGCCATCCGCACGCGGTAGACCAGCGACGCCGCCGTGTCGTGCGGCATGGCCTGGACGTCCCCGTAGCGAGATATCTCGCGCTGCTCGCCGAACGACGCGATCACGTTGCCCCGGGCCTCCAGCAGCACCGCGTAGTACAGCATCGGGTCGCCAGGCTCGATCTCCTCCAGCTTGGTCTTCAGCGCGGGCGTCACGTACGTCTCGTACAGTTCGCTTCCGTCGGGCAGACGCTGCAGGGACGGCTCCACGTTCACAAGGCCAAGATCCTTCGCCATGGCCAACGCCCGCTCCACCTCGTGGCTGAGCCGCAGGGCGTTTTGGGTTGAACGCAGCAGGCCCGCTTCCACCTTGCGCGCGGCCGACACGCGGTTGATCCAATACGTGAACGCGAAGATCGCCAGCGGCAGAATCGTGACCAGCACGAGCACCGCGGCGAACGCGTGCCGCTTGATCGAGCCGTGCCTGACCGCCGGCGGCGAAGGGAAAAAGGAAAAAGGAAAAAGGAAAAAGGAAGAAGCATGCCTTTTCCTTTTCTCCTTTTTCTCTTCTTGCTTTTTCCTTTTCACTTTTTCTTTGCTTTCTCTTCTTATTTCTTTCCTTCTTACTTTTTCCTTTTTACTTTTTCCTTATTTGCTCCGCGACTTTTGCCATCTGACCCGGCTCGTAGTGCGCCTTCGGCCAGCCCACGCGCACGCCGTCGCCCATCTTCCGCGGGATGATATGAATGTGCAGGTGGAACACATCCTGCCCCGCGGCCGGCCCGTTGAACACCACCAGCGCGAAGCCGTCGGCCTTCACGCCTTTCACCACCTGCTTCGCGATCTTCTGCACCGTCGGTACCAGCCGCGCGAGCACGTCGGCTTCCGTGCTCATGAAGTCCTTCGAATGCGTCTTCGGAATCACCAGCGTGTGGCCGGGCGTGACCGGCGAGATGTCGAGAATCGCCGTCACGTCGTCGTCCTCGTAAATCTTCTCGCTGGAAATCGATCCGTCGATGATCTTGCAGAAAATGCAGTCCGTCTTCGCCATCCTGTCCTCCGTGTCAGGGATTGCTGGTCGGGGCACACGGCGTGTGCCCCGGGGCGGACTCCGTCCGCCCGCTACATCTGCGTTGCCATTTCGAGCAGCACCGCCGAGCGGGTGGCGTCGGTGATCCGCACGCGGTGGTCGATCCGCCAGCCCGCTATCCACACGATCCCGGCGCGGTCGCAGACGATTGGCACGCGGTCGCGTTGCCACGCCGGGATTTTCGCGTCCACGAAAAAATCCTGCAACTTGCACGAGCCTCGCGAGCCGAGCGGGTGGAACCTGTCGCCCGGGCGGCGCGTCCGGATCGTCAGCGGCAGGCTCAACGAGCCGAGGTCGATCATCTCCTGGCATTCGGTCTTGCGCGCACGAAAATCGTCGAGTAGCCCCGGCCGCATCTCGACGATGCTCGCCGAGAACGCTCGGCCCAGGAATTCCGCCCGGCCGGGCACCGGCAGCTCGACCTCGCCCGGAGCTTCGCGCATCGCCGCACGCGGCGAGACCAGCCGCAGCACGCCGTACTCCGCCCGCAGCAGGCAGCCGCCGGGGAGCGACATCTCCCGGCCCGTCTCCGCCGAAATCACGTCGAGAAGCTCGCGCGATTGCTCGTACGACAACTCCGGCACGCCGGCGTCTTCCAGCGCCAGCCGCGCCGCTTCCACCTGCAGTTCGGGGCTGGCCGCACGCAGCACGGCGCGGTCAAGCACCAGCCCCGGCTCCTGCCGGATGGCGCGGGCCGCAAGCTCGCGTGCCAGATGCTCTATCACATTATATTGATTCCGGGCGGCCGCGGCAAGCCGATTCAGCGATTCTTTCACGTCCGGCGCGTAATCGCGCTCCAGCAGCGGTAGCAGATCCAGCCGCAGGCGGTTTCGCAGGTATGCCCGGTCGAGATTCGTGGAATCGGTTCGGAAGGTTCGGCCGATGGACTCAAGGTCTGCGATGATCTCGCGGCGGAACGACTCGATCAACGGCCTGACGACCCGCACCGTGCTGCCGCGCGCGAGCGGGCGCACCGGCGGGATTCCCCCTAGCCCGCGGATGCCCGTCCCCCGCAGAATTCGGTGAATTACCGTTTCCGCATTGTCGTCGGAAGTATGCCCCAGTGCGATGACGCCCGCACCGGTTGATGCGGCAACGCGGCCGAGGAACGCGTATCGCTCGCGTCGTGCCGCATCCTCGATCGAGCCGCCTTCCGCACGCACGATGGCGGGCACGTCGACCCTGTCAGCCACGCACGGAAGTCGCAGGTCCGCCGCCAGCGTGCGCACGAATTCGGCATCCGCATCCGCCTCGGTCCCGCGGATTCCGTGGTGCAGGTG
>DATKYA010000126.1:0-5377 GCA_035528775.1 Planctomycetota bacterium
GGGTCGCTTCATCGACCTGCTTTTTTCCTTGAACTCGTGGATCAGCCAGTAGAGGTGGTCGTCGATATGGCTGATCAGGCCGAAGTATCCGGCCTGCGCCCGTCGGAGCCGCTCGCCTTCGAGGCACACGCGGTGTGCGTCAACGCCGGCGCCGAGCCCGTCGTTTACCGGCCGCTTCGCCCAATCGCCTATTGCCGGCGCCGGAAGCCCCATCTGCAGGAAACGGTCCATGTGAAATACCGGCGGAATCAGCGGCGGATGCGGCGAATAGAACGAGCACACCAGGAACAGCGGATCTGGCGGCCCATGATCGGCAATGATTCCGCGCGCCTGCTGCACGGTCCAGTTTGTCGGGTGAAGGTACTCGGGCAGCGGCCACGGCGCGGCGTGCCAGCCGTTGTACGACATCCCCAAGCCGCGGATTCCCCCGAGCATCGGCGCTTCGCGCTCGAGCGTGCGAGCGTAGTCGTCGTGCAGGATGTAGATCGAGCCGAGCACGCGCTTCTCGAACCCGTATGGCTCGTCGTACGGCCACTGGTGCATGTAGCGGCCCACGATCGCCGTAGCGTAGCCGGAATCGCTCAGCAGCCGCGTCAGCACCGGCGACTTCAGCGGCACCCCCTCCCGGTAGCCCACCATCCCGTGCGTTGACGGGAATTGACCGGTCAGCAGCGACCGCCGGGCTGCGATGCACGACGCGCACGACGAATACGCCTGCGTGAAGTACGCCCCGGCACCGCCGATCTGGTCGATGTTCGGAGTCACCAATACCGGATGCCCGGCCAGCGACATGCAGTCGCCGCGCATCTGGTCGGGCATGATCAGGAGAATGTTCGGCCGCTCGCGTGTACTTGCCATTTCCGGTTCCCGGGTTGAGACTCGAGCGAATTCCGCCGCCGCTTCCGTGCGGCGTCAGCCACCAGAAGTATACTATGGAGCAAGGAGCATTGCAAGTGGCAGTAGGGATTCTCCCATGGATTTGCTTCGCGTTACCGCCACGAATTTCGGCACGTAATTTCGGCACGTAATTTTTCCTTGACCCTGCCCGATGCTTGTGTTATCATTTACGTGTTGCTTTTTCACGCCCCCGCGAGGGGGCTTGTTTGCTTGAAGGGCTGGCCTATGCAGCAGCGTTTTGCCTCCTACGAGGAGGCAATTCGATACCTGTTCACGCTCACGAACTACGAGAAGGGCTTCAACCTCAAGCCCCGCACCACGCCGAAACTGGGGCTGGAGCGGATGGCGAAGCTGCTGGAGTTCGTGGGGAACCCGGAGTCGCGGTTGCGGGCCGTGCACGTGGCCGGCACGAAGGGCAAAGGCTCCACCGCCACCATGGCGGCCAGTGTGCTCGCCGCCGCCGGCTGTCGCACCGGCCTCTACCTGTCGCCCCACGTGGAGGACGTCCGCGAGCGAATCCAGGTGGACGGCCGCTGGATTCCGCAGGACGCCGTTTGCGACCACCTGAACCGGATGTTCGACTACCTCCGCCGTTGCGAGGCGAAGGAGGACGGGCTCTACAGCCCCACGTTTTTTGAGGCGTTCACGGCGATCGCCTTCATGCATTTCGGGGCGGAGAAACTCGATTTCGCCGTGGCCGAGGTGGGGATGGGCGGGCGGCTCGACGCGACCAACGTGCTGCAGCCGCTGGTGTGCGGCATCACGCCGGTGAGCATGGACCACATGGAGCGGCTGGGCAACACCCTGGCGGAGATCGCGGGTGAGAAGGCCGGGATCATCAAGCCCGGCGTGCCGGTGGTCTGCGGCCCTCAGTGGCCGGAGGCCCTGGACGTGATCCGCCAGCGATGCGCGGAGCAGAACGCACCGCTGTTCGTATTCAACGAGGATTTCGGCGTGGAATCCGCCCCCGGTGGCCTGCGGATCAGCACGTGGGCGGGGAGCATCGACCGCGTGCGCCTGGCGATGCGTGGCGAGCACCAGGCGGTGAATGCCGCCACGGCGGCCGCGATGCTTGCGGTGCTGCAGGATTCCGGCGCTGTGTGCCTGACGGCGGACCAGATCCGCGACGGCCTGGCGACGGCGTTCTGCCCTGCCCGCGTCGAGCTGATCCGGAAGCATCCGGCAACGGTCGTCGATGCCGCTCACAACCCGGCGTCGGTGCGAGCGCTTCTCGAGACGCTGCGAACGGAATTCCGGTTCGACCGCTTGATCTGCGTGTTTGCGGTGGCTCGCGACAAGGACGTTGAGGGCATTCTGCGGCTGATCGCCGAGCGGGCGTCGCACGTGATCTTCACGACGATGGACAATCCGCGAGCAGCCACGCCCGATGAGCTGGCCGCCACGATGCGGAAGATCGGATTTGCCGGCGTGAGCGTTCAGCACGACCATCGCCTCGCGCTTGGCGAGGCGGAATCGCTGGCCCATGCAGACGACCTGATCTGCGTGTGCGGCTCGTTCTACCTGGCGGGCGACGTTCGCAAGACGCTGAAGCTGAAAGCCGAAGCGTCCGCGAAAAAATGAGCCGGGCTAAGAAGAAAAGAAGGCCACGAAGATACGAAGAACACACAAAGAACACGAAGAAGAGGAAGAAGAGGAATGTAAGAAGATGAACCTGTGAGTTCGAAAAGCCTGACGAAGAAGACGACTGCGGTGTAACGTCTACGAAGACTGCGGTGCAACGTCTACGAAGAAGAACCTGACGGTTTTACTGTCTTTCCTCTTCGTGTCCTTCGTGTCCGGCGGACGCTGCGTCCGCACGTACCTTTGCGGCTTTCCGTTTCCTCATTCCTCATTCTTCATTCTTCATTTGACCATTACCTTGAGCACTATCACAGCCACTCACGAATTCATAGCGATCCTGGACTTCGGCTCGCAATACGCGCAACTGATCGCGCGGCGGGTTCGCGAGCGGAAGGTCTATTGCGAGATTCTGCCGTGCACGATTCCGGCGGCCGACCTGGCCGCTCGCAAGCCGAAGGGGATCATCCTCTCGGGCGGGCCGGCGAGCGTCTATGCCGAGAACGCGCCGGCGTGCAGCCGCGAAATACTCGCGATGGGCGTGCCGGTGCTCGGGATCTGCTACGGGATGCAGCTCGGCTGCATGATGCTGGGCTGCGAGGTGTCGCCCGCCACCGGCCGCCGCGAATACGGCAGGGCCGAAGCCACGCTCGCCGGGGCGTCGGAGCTGTTTGCCGGGCTGCCCGCCACGCTCGAAGTATGGGCCAGCCACGGCGACCACGTGTCGCTGGTGTCGGGCGATTTCGACGTGCTCGCCAGCACGCCCAACTGCCCCAACGCCGCGGTGAAACACAGGGGCAGCGCCTTCTACGGCGTGCAGTTCCATCCCGAGGTGGTCCACACCCCGCTGGGCGGTACGATCATCGAGAATTTCCTGTATCGCATCTGCGGGTGCTCCGGCGACTGGACGATGCAGTCGTTCATCGACTTCGCCGTGCAGGAGATCCGCGAGCGGGTCGGCCCCACGGCGTGCGCCGTGTGCGGCGTGTCGGGCGGTGTGGATTCCAGCGTGACCGCCGCGATCACGCACCGGGCGCTGGGCAACCGCCTCACGTGCATTTTCGTGGACAACGGCGTGCTCCGCAAGGGCGAGTTCGAGTCGGTCGTGAAGGCATTCAGCGGGCAGTTCAACATCCACCTGCTGCCGATCGACGCGACCGACGATTTCCTCGGGGCGCTGGCGGGGCGCGTGGATCCGGAGGACAAACGCAAGACGATCGGGCGGGTGTTCATTGAAGTGTTCGAGCGGGAGGCCCGCAAACTGCGCAACATCAAGTTCCTCGCGCAGGGCACGATCTACCCCGACGTGATCGAGAGCCGGTCGCCGCTGGGCGGGCCGTCGGCCACGATCAAGAGCCACCACAACGTTGGCGGGCTGCCCGAGAAGCTTGGGCTGGGGATCGTGGAGCCGCTTCGATTCCTCTTCAAGGACGAAGTGCGGCAGCTCGGCCGCGAGCTGGGCCTGCCCGATCAAATCCTGAAGCGGCATCCGTTTCCCGGGCCCGGCCTGGCCGTGCGGATGATCGGCGAGGTGACCCGCGAGCGGCTGGAAGTGCTTCGCAACGCCGATGCCATCCTGATCGAGGAGCTGCACGCGTCGGGCCAGTACGACAAGGTGGCTCAGGCGTTTGCCGTGCTGCTGCCGGTCAGCTCCGTCGGCGTGATGGGCGATGAGCGAACCTACGAGAACGTCATCGCCGTGCGCTGCGTGAACACGTCGGACTTCATGACCGCCGACTGGTCGCGGCTGCCTCAGGAGCTGCTGGCCCGAATCTCGAACCGCATCATCAACGAAGTGCGGGGCGTGAACCGGGTGGTCTACGATATCAGCTCGAAACCGCCGGCGACGATCGAGTGGGAATAGCGTAGGACGAGAGCGGGGGAGTGGGGAAGTTCTTCATCGAGTTCTTCCGCGGATCGAAGTGGCCGCGGCGCCCCGGCGCGACGCATCGGACCGGTATCATCTGGTGGAACCTGATCGACGGCTGGCCACAGTTTTCCGACGCGGTGGTCGACTACTACTACGCGAAGAAGCTCGCATTCGAGTTTATCAAGCGCTGCCAGCAGGACCTGCTCGTGCTGATCCGGGAGCCTGCCGGAGCAGTCCAGCAGGTGGTGGCGGCGAACGACACGTTGCGCCCGTTCGAGCTGGAGTATTTGGTGAAGGACGCCGACACGGCGGAGCTGCTGGCCGGCGGGCACGTAATTGCCGCGGCCAATGCCGTTACCCCGCTCGCCGAGATTCCGTTCGATCCGGAGCGGCAGCGGTTCTACGCCATCACGTGGACCGGCCCCGCCGGTGCAGGCACGAACCATTACCTGGCAGGCAAGCCGCCGTTCAACCTCGAGCAGTACCGGAAATGGCTGGCGCAGACGTAGGGGCGGACTTCGGCCAGCCGAGTCTTCGCACGACCGTTGCGGTCGTCGGCCGGCTGAATCGTCCGCCCAACCGCCGGAAGTTCGGTAAACGTGCAGCCGGCCGAATTGTGCGCGTAACCGCGGGAAGTCCAGTAACGTGCCGTCGGCAAAACCGCGACGCGGCCTCCCTACGGGTGGGCGGGCGATTCCCTCGGCCCCGGTCGCGACGAGCATTGTCAGTGCAAGACGCATGATTGGCCGCGACCGGTGCCGAGGGAAGCCCGCCCCTACGTCAAACGCCGCCGCCGCAGACAACACACAGAGGATGAGATGAACATCATCGCGACGTCCGAGAAGACATTCGAGCGGGAACTCGCCCGGGTCACCAACCGGCTGGTTGAGCAGGAACGTTCGCAGCCGGCGTGGATTCGCCGCAAGACGGTGGAAATCTTCGGCAAGCCGCTGACGCCGTCGGAAGTGGTGCGCACGATCATTGCGGACGTGCGCCGCAAGGGCGATTCGGCCGTGTTGAAGTACGCGCGGA
>DATKYA010000127.1:0-3172 GCA_035528775.1 Planctomycetota bacterium
CGTAGTCGGGGAGGAATATCTTCTCGAGGGCGTTCACGCGCCGCTGCGTTTTCCTCAGCTCGCGCGCCACCCGGAACACAACCGTCTGCACTTCGGCAAGCTGTCCGATCGTCTCCAGGCCGTCGTTGAACTTGCGGAGCACTTCATCGGCCATTGCCGGGGTGCCGGCCACGCCCAGCTCGAGGCCGGGCTTCTCGTGCTCGGTTTCGATCACGGGGATGCGAATACCCATCAGCGGGCGCGACTGTAGATTCAGCTTGTGCTGGAGCATCACGGCGAGCGAAGCACTCGCGAGAGCCTGGCTGCCCGCACGCAGCACCGCCTGCCGCAGGGCAGAGTACGCCGCCGACATCTTCTCGTCCACCTGCTGTTGCAGCCGCCTGGCCGACTCGATCCGGCTCATCAACTCGATCACGAGGATCTGCCGCTTCTGCTCGAGAAGATCCGAGCCTTCCCGCGCAAACTCCAGGTTCCGCGAAATCTCCAGCAGGCTGCTTCGCGTGGGAGGGACGTTCAGTTTGGCCATATCGGATCTCCGTCAAGTGGACGAAGTGGACGAAGTGGACGAAGTGGACACGGTGCCATCTGCGCTTTCTCCCATCGCCCCACCACCCCACCTTCCGCTCTGCCACTCTCATCCCCGCTCCGCCACTTCTTCGCCTGCCGCCTGGCGGTAGTGCTCGGCAAGCTCTTGCTCGGTGAGCCGGTGCAGTTCGCTCTTGGGCAGCAGGGAGATGACGTCCCAACCGATCTCCAGCGTCTGCTGGATGCTGCGGTCTTCATCCTCCTGCTGCGAAACGAGGCGGCGCTCGAACTGCTCGCCGAACTCCATGTAGCGCTTGTCGAGCGGGGAAAGCTCTTCCTCGCCGATGACGGCGGCGAGGCCGCGAACCTGCTTCACCCGCGAATACGCCGCGAAGAGCTGGCTGGCGAGATGCGCGTGATCGTCGCGCGTTCGGCCCTTGCCGATGCCGTCCTTCATCAATCGCGACAGCGACGGCAGCCCGGCCACCGGCGGATAGATACCGCGCTGGAACATCTCGCGATCCATCACGATCTGCCCCTCGGTGATGTAGCCCGTGAGGTCGGGCACCGGGTGGGAGATGTCGTCCGCCGGCATCGTGAGCACGGGTATCTGCGTGATGGAGCCTTCGGATCCCTTGATGCGGCCCGCCCGCTCGTGGATCGACGCGAGATCGCTGTAGAGGTAACCGGGGTAGCCCTTGCGTGCGGGAATCTCGCCGCGTGCGGTGCCGATCTCGCGCAGCGATTCGCAGTAGTTGGTCATATCGATCAGCACCACGAGCACGTGCATGCCGAGGTCGAACGCGAGGTGCTCGGCGGCGGTGAGAGCGGTTCGCGGGGTGAGCAGGCGCTCCATCGACGGCGCGTCGGCCAGGCTCAAGAAGAACGCCACTCGCGAGAGCACGCCGCTCTCCTCGAAGCCGCGATGGAAGAACTGGGCAACGTCGTTCTTCACGCCCATCGCGGCGAACACGATCACGAACTCCACCTGCTCCTCGAGCAGCCTGGCCTGACGGACGATCTGCGCGGCGAGGCGGTCGTGCGGCATGCCGTTCCCGGAGAAGATCGGCAGCTTCTGCCCGCGCACCAGGCTGTTGAGGCAGTCGATGCACGAGATGCCGGTCTGGATGAAATCGCGCGGGTACTGCCGCGAGTAGGGATTGATGGGCATGCCGTTGACGTCGCGGGGCGTGCCGGTCAGCGGCGCTGGCGCGCCGTCGGCCGGGCGGCCCAGTCCGTCGAACACGCGCCCCAGCATCTCGCGGCTCACGTGGATCGACAACGACTCCCCCAAGAACCGCACTCGGGTATTGGAGTTGGCAAGCCCGTGCGTGCCCTCCAGCACCTGCACCACCGCCCGGTGCTCGTCGACCTCCAGCACCTTGCCGATGCGGATGTTCCCGGCGGGATCCTTGACCTCCGCAAGCTCGTCGAATGCCACGTCGGCTATCCGCTCGACAACGATCAGCGGCCCGTCCATTTTCGACAGGCCGATGTATTCGAGGCTGCGCGTGCTCACGCGATGCTCCTTTCAAGCTGGTTCAGCTCCTGGTCCACGCGCTGCTGCAGGCTCTTCATGGCATCGGCATCGTCATTGGGGATCGTCGATTTCGCACGCATGACCTCGCCGATGCACCGCATGCCCGAGAGCTGCGTCCACGTGGCTCCCTTCGCGATGATCTTCTCGCCGCGATCAAAGATGGTAACGATCGTGCGCAGCAGGGCGGCCTGCTTCTGCGACGACGTGTAGCGGTCGACGTCGTCGAAGGCGTTCTGCTGGAGGAAGCCGTTCTTGAGAATGTCGGCCACGAACAGGACCAGCCGCTGACTGTCGGGCAGCACGTCGGGTCCGACCAGCTTGACGATCTGCTGGAGGCGGCTTTCGCGCTGGAAGATGTCCATTGCGCGTGCCCTGACGGCCGCCCATTCCGGGTCGATTTCCTCCCACCAGTGCTGCACGGAAGGCACGTATTCGCTGTAACTGGTGAGCCAGTTGATCGCGGGGTAGTGGCGGGCGTTGGCGAGGTCCTTGTCGAGCGCCCAGAAGCAGCGGATGAACCGGCGCGTGTGCTGGGTGACCGGTTCGGAGAAATCGCCGCCGGGGGGCGAGACGGCCCCGACCACGCTGACCGAGCCGCGGCGCCCGGAGAGCGTTAGCACGGCGCCGGCCCGCTCGTAGAATTGCGCGAGGCGCGTCGCAAGGTACGCGGGGAAGCCTTCCTCGGCAGGCAGCTCCTCGAGGCGGCCCGACAGCTCGCGGAGCGCCTCGGCCCAGCGGGAGGTCGAGTCTGCCATCAACGCCACGTCGTAGCCCATGTCGCGGTAGTACTCGGCGATGGTGATCCCGGTGTAGATGGAGACTTCGCGTGCGGCCACCGGCATGTTCGACGTGTTGGCGATCAGCACGGTTCGCTCCATCAGGGATTTGCCGGTGCGGGGATCTTCCAGCTCGGGAAATTCGCGCAGCACGCTGGTCATCTCGTTGCCGCGTTCGCCGCAGCCCACGTAGACGATGACGTCGGCGTTGGACCACTTGGCGAGTGCGTGCTGCGTCATCGTCTTGCCGGTGCCAAACCCGCCGGGGATCGCGGCCGTGCCGCCCCGGCCGAGCGGGAAGAACGAATCGATCACGCGCTGGCCGGTGACC
>DATKYA010000128.1:0-4161 GCA_035528775.1 Planctomycetota bacterium
GCCGTTTTGCACGGCGGTGAAGCGGAAGCCGGAGCCATCGCCGAGGGGGGCATAGTCAATGAAGCATCGGCCCCGCGTGATGGCGTCGACGAAGGTTTCGGTATCGTCGTGGTACTTGCGGCTGAGCGGGGGCGTGAGCACGTGCGTGCGGACGGTGCGGAAGACCTGCTCGTGGGGGAAGACCTTGAAGAGCTTCCAGGGGAACTTACGGAAGGGGACGTTGGCGGCGTGGTTGTCGAGTGCTCCGAGGCCGACGATGCGGCGCGTGTGAGCGAGCTGGTCCCAGAGCTGGAGGATGCCGGGCTGCGGCCCGGTGATGTAGTCCTGCGGGTTGCGGATGTAGTCGAGCATGTTGCGCAGGTGGCAGCCGTCGATCCAGTCGTGCATGTAGGACCAGATTTCCATGCCGTGGTAGTCGGGGCTGTCCCAGTGGGACCAGGATGGGAGGTTGAGGTTGAACTCGCGTTTCTGGTTGCCTTCGGGATGGGCGATGAAGGCGACGCCGCCCTGTTCGCGGACCTTGCGGAGGTAGTCGGGCGGGTGCATTTTTCTCATGCCGTCGCAATCGTGGATGTTGAGCGCGAGGACGTGCCCCGAGCGCGGGGGGCTGATCTCGCAGCCAACGACGACGAGGACGCCGTCGTGCCAGCCTTCCCAGCCGAGGGTCTTGGCCTTGAGGACGTTGTGGTCGCTCACGATGACGTAGTCGAGGCCGGCAGCCTTGGCGGCGGCGATGATGATTTCCATGCCGTCGCTGCCGTCGGAGTACCGCGAGTGAACGTGAATCGCGCCTTTCAGGTCAACTAGATCGGCCATTGGGTTCTCAGGTTATCGGTCTTCTTGTGCTCGTGTATCGTGCACCGCGTTGAAACGGGGCAACGCTCTGTTTCCGGGATTCGGTGGACGGAGTGGACCAAGTGGACCGAGTGGACCGAGTGGACCAAGTGGACCAGCTGATGTTCTTCCTTCTCTTCATCTCTTCATCCCATCATCTCTTCATCCTGCCTTCACCGCCATCGCCGGCTTGCGTCGTTTCACGTAGAATGCGAGGCCGATGAGGCTCCAGCCGAAGAAGAGGACGTGCCAGACGGCGATGATCTCGGCTCCGACCGGGTTTGGGGTGCTTCCGGGACCCCCGGGGCTGAGGAATGCGCGGAAGAGCATCGCGTAGCCCAGCTCGCCGGTGCCCAATCCGCCGGGCAGGACGGGGATCGAGTTGATCACCAGCCCGACGGACGCGAGGAAGAAGTACATTGGTAAGGTCAGCTCGTTCTCCCCCATTGCCCTGCCGAGGACGAAATTGCTGAGGATCATCGGCACCTGTGCGGTGATCGACAGCAGGATGACAAGCGCGAGTGATCCGACGCGGCCGCGGTTCAGGTAGATGGCGTCGTGCAGCGTGGCCAGGTGCGAGCCGAGCGGCACGCGGCGCAGGATGGCGGCGAGCGTGCGGCTTTCCTTCAACCGGCGGCTGAGCAGCGCCAGGAAGAGGAGCGTCATCGCGCCGGCGAGAACGATGATCGCCCAGCTCAGCGTGGCGATTCCGGGATTCGCCCAGGCGTCGGGGTACTGCCCGCCGTGCCAGCAGATGACGATCGCGGCGGACGCGGCCAGCACCATCGTGTAGAGGCCGATGAAGCGGTCGAGCAGGACGGACGCGACGGCGGCGGCGGTCTGGCCCTGTTCGCGGGCGACGTAGTATGCCTTCACGGCGTCGCCGCTGACCGCCCCCGGGATCACGCTGCTGAAGAAGAATCCGATGAACCCGAGCCTTATGGCTTGGCCGGGGCCGATCCGAATGCCCTGGATGGCCAGCAATGCCCGCCAGCGGGCGATCGTGAGCAGCAGGCCGGCCATCAGCAGCAGGGCGGCAGCCACCAGATCGGCTGGCTTCGACGCCACCCGCAGCAGCACGCCGGGGTCGAGCAGCCCGAAGTAGATCATCCCGCTGACCAGCCCGGCCGCGAGGACGAACTTGATGGCGGCGATCTTCCAGTTGGTGCGTTGCTGTGGAGGCATTGGGTCAAGAGCTCAATTTTGAGAGCTCGGCAGTGGACGTAGTGGACTCAGTGGACTCAGTGGACCGGGCCACTCTTCCCCGGCACACAGTCATTCCTCTTTTCCGGATTCTTCTTGCCTTCTTTTCCTTGCCTCGATCATTTCGAGGAAAGCTTCGATCCTTGTGCGGCTGCGGCCGTCCATGGGGCCGGGGCGGTCGCACTCCAAGGTGAGTATCGGCAGGTGCAGCCGCTCGCGAATGATGCGGTCGTGCATCTGTCGGAAGCAGAAGCTCTGCACGTAGTGAATGAGGCCGTCGAGGCGGCGGCGGACGATCTCGGTGGCGAGGTCGTCGATGCGCGCGAAGATGTCGTACGGGTAGAGGTATCGCGAGTACTGCTCGCAGAGGTCGGCAGCGGGATAGGGCATGCTGAACTGCCGCTGCATTTCGTTGAAGACGATCTCGGCGTCGTATTCGCGGACGATCCGGTAGAGGTCGGAGCAGATGGGCGGGATTCCGGCGAGGCCGAGGCGGATGGCCGGGCGGCGCGGGCGGCGGGTGCGCACCGCTTGCAGGAAGTCGCTGATCTCGCGGTCAAACTGCTCGTAGTTGCCGTTGAAGTCGCTGCAGGAGATGGTCCAGAGGTGGCTTTCGTCACCGCCGGCGAGGCCGTCCTGCCAGCAGAGGCGGTCGACTTCGTGCGCCTTGGCGCGGATGGGTGCGAGCGTGGAGCGGACGGTTTCGGCGGCGGCCCGCGTGGTGCCGAAGGCGCGGCAGAGCCGGTCGATCTCGGCGTCGAGCACGGCGCGGTCGCGGTCGTAGGGGAAGGCGAATTCCACCACGTCGAGGCCCTCGGTCTGCCAGATTTCCATCAGTGCGTGGGTGTTGGAGCAGTCGCCCTGGACGACGCCGATGACGCGGCGGATGCCGTGCTTGCGTGCGGCGGCGTAGATGCCCTTGATCCAGCAGCAGAGGTTCGAGGGGAAGCCGGCCTGCTCGGCCTGCTCGATGAGACTGAGCGGCTCGGGGTCGGTGATGAACACGTTGTTGAGGTCGATGGGCCGGACGGCTGCTGCGAAGAGGACTTCGCACGGGATCGTGGTGGTGATGCCTGCGCGGGGGTCGTGCTCGTGTGGCTGTTGGCGCGCGGAAGGGCCGATGGGACTGCTCCGTTTGCACGTGAAGATGATGCGGACGATACATTCAATTGAAGCAGGTTGGGGCGGGAAAATCAAGGATGAATGAAGAGAATGAGGAATGAAGAATGAAGAGCGAGAGAAAGCATCGGACGGTGAAATCGAGGGAAGATCGTTTCGTCCACTTCGTCCACTCGGTCCACTGAGCCGGGCGGTGCGGGCGTAGTGGGAGTTTTGACTGAATTGATGTTGATTTTTTGGAGTCGATGCCGTATCCTTAATTATCAGTTGTGTTTGTGATCCTGTCGGAACGGAGTAACGCATGAAGCAATGCTACAATTGCGGCTGGGAATGGAAACAACCGCAAACCCCGGCCTTCCGAGAGATGTGCCCCCGGTGTGATTCATTTCTTCATTCCTGCAAGAACTGTGTGCTGTTTGACCTGACCGCGCCGCAGCAGTGCAAGAGCTCGACGGTGGAGCTGGTGAGGGAGAAAGACAGAGGCAATTTCTGCGATGAGTTCCGGTTCCGGGAGACCGAGAGCAATCGGCCGCCGCGGACCAAGAAGTCGCCCCTGTTGAAGCAGACCGGCGAGGAGAAGCTGGACCCTCGCGAGAAATTCCGCCGACTGTTCAACGACAGCAAAGAATGAGAAGAGAATGATGAATGATGAATGATGAAAGGGGGAGGGACATCGTTCAGCAGGCATCATTCCGCCTCTGTTTTGCCCGCAACATCCTGGGGTGTCTGATGGATTCAGTGGATTGAATGGACGGAATGGACGTAATGGACGTAATGGACCCAGTGGACTGAGCCCGGCCTGCACAGGTTTCTTCGGACAAAGCCCCACGCCCCACGCCCCTAATCCTTCTTTCCTATTCCTCAATCTGATCCTGCAGCGGCGGTTCGTCGTTGGGGACGTCGTCTGGCGGGTTTTCCGGCTCGTCCTTGACCTTGGGGCCGAGCCTGATGATCTCCTTGTATCGCGGGTCGTCGCGGAGGTTGTCGAGGTCGGTGTCCTTCTCC
>DATKYA010000129.1:0-6623 GCA_035528775.1 Planctomycetota bacterium
TCATCACCGCGATGCGGTCGTTCGGCAGGAACATCAAGGTGAACAGCGACACCGGCATCGTGGCCCAGGCACGTCCCGCCGCCGCTGCCGATGCGGCCGGCAACGTGTGGGCCGTGTGGGACCAGGATGCCGGCGACGGCAGGACCGACGTCTGTGTCGGAAAGCTCGTGTTCGGCACGAAAGCGTTCGGCACCAGCATCGCGATCGCCGCCAACGCCCACAGCCAGCGGAACCCGGCCATCGCCATCGACGCCACAAAAAAGATCTATGTTGTGTGGGAGGACGACCGCAACGGCAACTGGGACATCTACGCATCAACGTCGACCAACGGATCTACCTGGTCGACCCCGGTCCAGGTGAACGGCGGCACGCCCGCCGCGAAGGCGGCACGCCAGTGTTCCCCCGCCATCGCCATAGACGCCGCCAACAAGGTGTACGTGGTTTGGCAGGATAACCGCGACGGCAACGAGAATATCTTCATCGCGTCATCCGCCAACGGCACCGAGTGGATCGAATCACAGGTAACGGCCAGCCCGGCCGATCAGACAACTCCCGCGCTGGCTGTCGGGCCCGCCAATATCGTTTACCTCGCTTGGACTGACGCGAGAAACGGGGCAACCGACATATATGGTGCGCAAGGATCGGGGACCGGCCCCTGGACGGAACGCCCGATTGTGATGAAGGCCGGGAATCAGTCGGCACCGGCGATTGTGGTCTGCGGCAGCGACTGCCACTTCGCGTGGGTCGACGACACGAACGGCAACCGCGACATCTTCCATGCCGCAGCCACCGGCCTGCCCGCGGAGCCCCTGGCCGGTGTGAACCTGATCGATGATTCATCCGGGGCGGACCAGATCCCGCCATCGATTGCGGCCTCCGGCAGCGCCGTCTTCGCCTGCTGGCAGGACGCGCGAAACGTCACCAACGGCAACGGCGACGTGGACATCTACTTCGCCGAGGTCGCCGCCACTCCGAAAACCAACATCCTCGTGAATGACGACGTGGGCACGGCCGTGCAATCGGCGCCCGTTATTGGCATTCACAAGGATGGCCGGCCCTACGTCGTGTGGGTCGACGCCCGCAATGGGAACGATGACATCTTCTACGCGGGCGGTACGGAGACGCTGGCCCCGGAATACGCCAACAACGGAGCGGCGGCCGCGATCGCCGTCGCCAACGGCGGCACGGTTGAGGTGAAAACGTCCGCCAACGGCGGGACCGATGGAGCTATCGACGGCCCCGACGACGGCATGGTGAACATCCCGCCGAACGCCCTCGCCGTGCCCGGGGTGATCAGCATCGCGAAGGTCGAAGATCCCCCCGATCCGCCAGCCGACGGCTTCGGTGTGGCGTATGAGTTCGGCCCCAGCGGCTTGCAGTTCCTTGCTCCGGTCACGGTGACCATCGCGCACGCCGCCGCCGACTGCCCCGGCTACCACGTCTACAAGGTCTACTGCTACGACCCGCAGCTCGGGGTCTGGACGACCAGCGGCATCTCGAACATCCAGCACCTGGAATTGTCGCCCACGCTGCACGCCCTGCGATTCCAGACCACGCACTTCTCCACGTACGGCACCGGCGGATCGGCCGCGGCGCCTGCCAGCTCCGGTGGAGGCGGCGGCGGATGCTTTATCGCCACCGCCGCGTATGGCTCCTACATGGCTGCCGACGTCCGGCTCCTCCAGGCGTTCCGGGACCGCTGCCTGCTCAGTCGCCCGGAAGGCCGCATGCTCGTACAACTGTATTATACGGTCAGCCCGCCGTTTGCACAAGCCATCGCCGTTGACGACTCGCTGCGGGCGACGGCCCGGCAAGCGCTGGAGCCAATAGTGCAGTGGAGCGAATGGCTGATGGAGTGCTCGGACCGCCTCGCGGGCACGGTCGGCAACAACAGGTGAACTATGAACCTCCGGCGAATCCTGCTGCCTGCGAACCTGATCCTGCTCGGCCTGCTGGCGTGCGTGGTGCACGGCGTTGTCGTCGAACGAAACGCCGCAGAGCCTGCGACCGCGGGGACACAGTCGGCAGGTTCGGCCTCCGTAACCAAGCGCCCCGTGTCGCCCGCGAATCGGCCCCCGGTACCACCGAAACCCGAGACGAGGGACTACGCACTGATCGTTGAGCGGAACATTTTCGGCTCGGCAGACGCCCCCGCGGCCGAGCAGCCTGGGGAACCGGTGGCAGCCGTCGCTGAGGTCCCGCCGGAGCCGCTGCACCTGAAGCTGATCGGCACGGTGGCCGGCGACCCGGATATCGCCCGGGCCGTGATCCAGGATACGCAGTCGAAGACGCAACACTCGTACAGGATCGATGACGAAGTGCAGGGGGCGGTTGTGTCGCAAATCCTGCGCAACAGGGTCGTGCTCCTGCGCGATGGGCGAAATGAAATTCTGGATGTATCGCTGGAGTCGCCGGAGCCATTGCCGTCGGTGCCGGTTCGCGAGGCGCCATCGGCATACGCGCAGGCCGGGGATCTCGTTGATGTTGTGAAGCTGACGGCGACAGGCACGCGCGAGATTGACAGGAAGCTGGTCGCCGCGAAGACTGCCGGAATCCAAGCCGCATTCCACGCCACCACGTTCGAGCCGCACGTGGTCGACAGGCAGGTCGCGGGAGTGCGTGTATTGGGGATTGCCGACTCCCCCGCCGCCGCACTGGCCGGCCTGGAAGATGGCGACGTGATCACCAGCATCAACCGTCAGCAGCTCAGCAGCCTTCCCAAGGCCTTCCAGGTGATGCAGAAGGCCCGCAAACAGCAGTCGATCGACCTTGAGCTGCTGCGTGGCGGCGAGAAGAAGACGCTCGTGTTCGCAATGCGGTGATGGAGGTAGTGATGCATTTTCCCATGACGCCCAAGTTTTCGTGGCACACGCACGCAATGCTGCTCACGATCTGCCTGCTGATGGCCGTTAGCCTGCCCACCGCAGCCCAGCAGGATGATCCTCCTGCCGCCGACCCGCCCGAAACCGTCCTTCTGCCCGCACTCGAGGAGCCGGGCATGGCCGACAAGTTGATCTCCGTCGACTTCAACCAAGTGGACATCCGCGTGGTATTGAAGACCATCAGCGAGATCACCGGGGCAAATTTCCTGGTCGACGACAACGTCAAGGGTACGGTGACCCTGATCTCGCCGACGAAGATCCGGCTGGGCGAGGTGTATGCGGTGCTCGAATCGGTCCTGCAGGTGAAGGGCTACGCGGCAGTGCCGTCCGGCCGGACGATCAAGATCGTGCCGCGGGCCGATGCCGCACGGCACAACCTGTCAACCCGAGTGGGCGCCGATCCTGCCGCCATCCCGGTCACCGATTCGATCGTCACGCAGATCATCCCGCTGCGATATGCCAACGCGGCCGACGTGGCCGGGTTCATCGGCCCGCTTGCCGGGGCCGGCTCCCACGTGGCCACGTATCCGCAGACGAACACGATCGTCATCACCGACACGTCATCGAACATCCACCACATCGCGAGGATCATCCAGGAGGCGGACGTGGCCGGGGCGCAGACGGAGAT
The DNA here is from genome assembly GCA_035528775.1 of Planctomycetota bacterium. Taxonomy (GTDB): domain Bacteria; phylum Planctomycetota; class PUPC01; order JABMSA01; family JABMSA01; genus DATKYA01. The sequence continues at coordinate 3,511 of DATKYA010000129.1, forward strand.
GCGGGTCTTCCAGCTCCGGCACGCCTCGGCACAAACGCTGTCGCAGCAGATCACGCAGATGATGGAGCAGGCGCCGGCCTCCGCGGCAGCCCGCGCACCAGGTCTGCCCGACACCGCCGTCAGAGTCATCCCGGACACGCGGACCAACTCCATCATCGTTCTCGCGGCCACACGGGACATGCCCGCCATCGCCGAGCTGGTGGCGCAGCTCGACGTCGAGCGCCCGATCGAAGCCGGCACCATCCACGTCGTCTACCTGAAGAACGCCGAAGCGAAGGACCTGGTGAAGTCCCTCACCGCGGCCGTGGAGAGAGCCGCAGCACAGGATGCCGCCGACAAGCGCGAGCCGATCAACATCACCGCCGACGAAGGCACAAACGCCCTGATCGTGATGGCGTCGGCACAGGACTACGCGGTGATCGAGGACATCATCGCGAAGCTGGACGTCGTCCGTGAGCAGGTGCTGGTGGAGCTGCGAATTATCGAGGCGTCCGAGGAAGTGCTACGCGAGATCGGAGTCGACTGGGCCACGCTGGACCAGGCGGTGTCCGACAGCTACCGGGGATTCGGCTACACGAACTTCGGGATGCGGGTGGAATCGGCATCGGGCGACCTGCAGGGGCTGGGCGTGGGCATGTTCAAGAAGGCCGGCGGCACCACGCAGATCGGCGCCATCATGAAGGCGCTCGAGCGGCACTCGGGCGTTAACATCCTCTCCACGCCCCACATCCTCACGTCCAACAACAGCGAGGCCACGATCCTCGTGGGCGAAAACATTCCCTACGTCAAGGAATCGCGAGTGACGGAGACCGATCCTGCCACACCGACACTGATCAAGACCTATGACTACAAAGACGTGGGCATCACGCTGAAGATCACGCCGCACATCAGCAAGGACAAGGTGGTGCGGATGGACATCGACAGCGAGTTCACGAAGCTGATCGAGGGGAGCGTGCAGACGAACGTGGACACGCCGACGACGGCGAAACGCGAGGCCCGCACCGTCGTTTCCATCAAGGATGGGTCGACCGTCGTGATCGGCGGGCTGATGCGGGACGACAAGGTGCGATTCGAGAAACGCGTGCCGCTCCTGGCGGATATCCCCCTGCTCGGTTTCCTGTTCAGATGGAAAAAAGACCTCGTGCAAAAGACCAACCTGCTGATGTTCATCACGCCGCACGTGCTGACGGGCGACGACGACCTGTCGGCGATGACCAGCACCAGGCAGCGTGAGGCCGGCATCGACCCGGCCGGGAGTACTGGGGGATTCTGACGGAAACACCATGGCTGAACCACTCGGGCAAATCCTGCTGCGTCGAGCATCCCTGACGCAGGAGCAGTTGTCGGCGGCACTGGCCGACCAGCGCGACTGGGCGGAGTCGGAGCGGCTCGGGCAGGTCCTGCTCGCACACGGGGCGGTGTCGCCCGGCGAGCTTGCCAAGGCCCTCGCCGACCAGTGGCAGCTCGAGTGCGCCGTCAGCATCCCGCCGGCGTGGTTGAACCGCGAACTCGTGACGGGCTTCCCACTGCAGTTCCTCAAGAAGCACCGCGTGATCCCGCTGTGCCCGCAGGCGGGGGCGATGGCCGTCGGGATGGCGGACCCGCTCGACGTGCCTGCGTTCGATGCGCTCGCCGGCAGGCTCGGCGGGCACCTGCCGGCGGCCGCCGCGGTCGCACGGATCGTCTGCCCTCCGGCAGCAATCGACGAAGCCATCAGCCGCTGCTACTACCAGGAGGGCGACACGGCGGCGACCATCCTCGACGGGTTAACCGCCGATGACGACGCGGCGGCGACCGCGACCATTTCACAGCCCGAGGACCTGCTCGACGTGGCGAACCGCGCGCCCATCGTCAAGCTCGTCAACGCCATCTTCTTCCAGGCCGTGGGCTGCCGCGCCAGCGACATCCACATCGAGCCGTACGACAGCAGCGTGCGCGTGCGGTTCCGCGTGGACGGCGTGCTGCACACGAAATTCGCTCCGCCCCGTCAGTATGCGGCTGCGTTGATCTCGCGGCTGAAGGTGATGGCCAACCTGAACATCGCGGAGCGGCGGCTTCCGCAGGACGGCCGCAGCCGGATCAGGATCGGCGAGAAGGAGATCGACGTCCGGGTGTCCACCATCCCCACGCACGGCGGCGAGCGGGTGGTGCTGCGGCTGCTCGACAAGACGAGCGCGCGGCTGGGCCTGGGCGACCTGGGTTTCTCGCCGGATATCGACGCGGCGTTCCGGCGGTTGGTTCGCCTGCCGCACGGCATCGTGCTCCTCACCGGCCCCACCGGCAGCGGCAAGACAACCACGCTGTACGGCGCCCTCAGCGAGATCAACAAGGACGACAAGAACATCCTCACGGTGGAAGACCCGATCGAGTACCAACTGCACGGGATCGGGCAGATGCAGATCAAGTCGAAGATCGGGCTGACGTTCGCCAACTGCCTGCGGCACGTGCTGCGGCAGGACCCGAACGTGATCATGGTGGGCGAGATACGCGACCACGAGACGGCGGAGATCGCGATCCAGGCGGCGCTGACCGGGCACCTCGTATTCAGCACGCTGCACACGAACGACGCGGCCACGGCCGTCACGCGGCTGACCGACATGGGGATCGAGCCGTACCTGATATCGTCGTCGGTAGCGGCGATCATGGCCCAGCGGCTGGTTCGCTCGATCTGCCCCGAGTGCAGGGAAAGCTATGCGCCGGAGGCGGATATCGCGGCGGTATTCGCCGGGGGCGGATCCGCACCACCGACGGATCGCGGTGAACGCCCAGGAGCTTCAGTGCCGGAACGCCTGTTCCGCGGGCGCGGCTGCACGCACTGCATCGGCACCGGTTACCACGGGCGGTCCAGCATCTGCGAATTGCTGGTGGTCGACGATCGCATTCGCGAGATGATCATGAACCGGACGCCCGCCAACGTGATCAAGAACCTGGCAATCCAGAACGGCATGACGACGCTGCGGGACGACGGCCTCCGCAAGGCTCGCGCGGGGCTGACGACCGTGGATGAAGTGCTGCGGGTGACGCAGGACGATTCAACCGGGTAGGGGCAGGCCGGCGACCGTGGCGGTCGCACGTGCCATGCCCTGGGCGTGCCAGCGTGCGGGCAACCGCAA
>DATKYA010000130.1:0-4336 GCA_035528775.1 Planctomycetota bacterium
CCGTGCTGGTGCGCTCGGGCATGGTTGCACCTTCAAGCGTGGACGCGGATTGCATTCGCGATTTGCTGGTGCCGAGCTTCGACTCGATCACGGGGTCGAACACCGCCTGCTCCTCGCCGACGCTCTGTTCGACGATCGGGACGGCGAGCTTCTCGATGCGGATATCGGGGTTCTTCTCCAACGCGTAGCGGATCACGTCGGGCAGGGCAAGCTCCAGCGCTTCGCCCGATACGTCCTGCCGCTTATAGATGATCTCGAGTTGGGAAAGCGGCTCGACGTCTTCCGGAGGATTCTCCTCACCATTCGCCGCCATCGGCAGGCACAGCAGAAACAGGATCACACCAACGGTTGTGCGGTTCATCAGAAGTCCTTTCAGAACAATGAACGATGAACGATGAACGATGAACGAGAAGAAGGAACAACAATCAGGGAACACGGAACAATTAACAGGGAACACGGAACGAGGATGCGTGATAGGATGTTCATCATTCATCGTTCACCGTTCGCCTTCAGCCAGTTCACGGTCTCGTCGATGACCTCTCGCTCCCAATCGATCGAGTAGTAGCTGTGATTTGCTCCCTGCACGGTGTGGAAGACGGCGGGGATGGCGTTCTGCTGGCAGTACTGCCGGTAGAACTCGGGTGCGCCCGCTGCTTCGTCGTCAGCGCTGCCGTAGATGAAGATCATCCTGCCCGGGAATCCCTTCAGCTCGGTCATGATATCGCGAAGTGAATCCTTGGGATTGCGCTGGCTCTTCGGGGCGGGGCTGCCGCGGCCCTTGCCCAACAGGATGCGGATGATGATGCGGAAGTTGATGGCGCCCGCTGCAAGCTTGGCCCAGGTTTCGCGGCGGAAGGCCTTCCTGACGTATTCGGCGAGGAAGAAGCCGGTTCGCCGCAGCTCCTCGGTTCGCGCCTTGTACGGTGCAAACAGCGGCGTCGACCACAGCACCAGGCCGGCGAGCGATTTGTCCAGCGAGGCCGCCCCCAGCGATACGTTTCCGCCCGAACAGATGCCGAGCACGTAGACGTCCTGCACGCCGCGCTCGCGCAGCAGGTGCACGGCAGAGAGCGTGTCGTCGATCATCCCGTCGAGATCGGCAGTGCGCTCGTCGCCGAGGCTGTCGCCCCGGCCGCGAAGGTCCAGCCGCACGCAGTGGAAGCCGTCGGCGGTCAGGCGGCGTGCGGCGTTGATGAACATCCGGTGAGGCCCGATCCCGTACCCCGACCAGCCGTGGATGAAAACGATTCCCGCGTGCCGGTCGTTCGCCGCGTCCGGCGCCTGGTACACCGAGTGCAACTCCACGCCGCCCGGAATGAGGATTGATTGCTCGTCCATTGCAGTGCCCCGCTGGAAAACGATGATGGGATGAAGGGATAATGAGATTAAGGGAAAGACCTTCATCAGCACTACCCGTTCATCTTCGTTTTCTCAGTCATCTGTTCTTCGTCCATAGCCTTCCGTATTCCCCTCTTCCTCGCTTCATCCCATCATCCCATCATCCCACCATCCCTTCATCCCGTCCTCCTGTCCTCCCGTCCTCCCGTCCTCTCCTCATCCCGTCATTTCTTCATCTTCTCGCACGTCTTCTGGTGCCCGCAGCCGTGGCACTTCGTGTCGCGGCAGTCGAGCGTCGGCTCGGCGTTCTGTGCCCGGTGCCGCTCGGCGAGGAGGAATTCGCGCGTTACGCCGCAATCGATGTGGTCCCACGGGAGCACCTCGTATTCGGGTCGCTCGCGGTTCGCATAGAAGGCGCCATCGATGTGGCAATCGTCGAGCACCTTCTGCCACGCGTCGTAACTGAAATGCTCCTGCCACGCATCGAACGTGCATCCGCGGCGATATGCCTCGAAGATCGCGATGCCCAGCGTGCGATCGCCCCGCGCAAACACGCCCTCGAGGAAGCTGCGATCCACGCGGTGGGCCTTCAGCCTGATCGACGTGCCCGAGACGTCCGACCGCAGCCTGGCCTGCCGCATCCGGAGCACGTCCATCGACGCCATCGCCTCCCACTGGAAGGGAGTGTGCGGTTTCGGCACAAACGGTGCCGCCGAGATATTCACCTTCGCCGGCGATTTGCCGATCTCCTTGCGAAGCATCGACACCTTGCGGGCGACTTTCGCGATGGCCTGCACGTCGTCGTCCGTCTCGCCAGGCAGCCCGATCATGAAATACAGCTTTACCGTGTCCCAGCCTTCCTGGAAGGCTTCGCGGACACCCCGGAACAGGTCTTCGTCGGTGATGTTCTTGTTGATGCGCGCTCGCAGTGCCTCGGTCGCGGCCTCCGGTGCGAGCGTCAGCCCCGACTTCCGGACGCTGTGGAGCACAGACGGCAGGCTCTTCAGCTCCTTGTTCACCCGCAGCGACGGCAGCGAGATGTTCACACGGAGGGGGTCGAAATACGCCGACAGCCCCTTGAGCAGCGGATACAGGTGCGGGTAGTCGCTGATCGACAGTGCACCGAGCGACACCTCGCTGAACCCGGTCGACCGGTAGCACTCGTGGGCGGCATCCACCAGCTTCAGCGGGTCGCGGGCGCGGAACGGCCGCTTTATCATTCCAGCCTGGCAGTACCTGCAGCCCTGCGTGCAGCCGCGGATCACCTCCAGCGAAATCCGGTCGTGCACCGCCTCCACCAGCGGCACGATCGGCCGGCACGGCAGCGCCACCGAATCGAGATCCTCCACTAGTGCCGCTTTCACGCGTGGTGGAATGCCTTTCGCGGGCTTCACTGCCTCGACGGTTCGGTCCTTGCTGAAAGTCACGCCGTACAGTGACGGCACGTACGCGCCCGGCACCTTCTTCGCGAGATGAACGAGCGTGTCCCGGCGCGACATCTTCTTCGCGCGGGCCGTCTTGATCTCGTCCACGAGTGCACCGACCGCGTGTTCGCCATCGCCGATGATGAAGACGTCGACGAATCCGCTCATCGGTTCGGGGTTGAACGCGCACGGCCCGCCCGCCACGATCAGCGGATCCTCCTGCGTGCGCCGCTCGCACAGCAGCGGAATGCCCGCCAGATCGAGCATCAGCAGCACGTTAGTGTAACACATCTCGTATTGGAGGGAGAACCCGACCACGTCGAACTCGCGCAGCGGCGTGAACGTCTCCAGGGAATACAGCGGCACGCGCTCCGCACGCAGCCTCGCGGTCATGTCGGGCATGGGCGCGTAGACACGCTCGGCGGCCACGTCATCCCGGGCGTTCAGGATGGTGTAGAGGATCTGCAAGCCCAGGTGGGAGATCCCCACCGTGTAGGCATCCGGGAAGGCCAGCGCGAACGTCACGGCAAGGTCTTTGCGGTTCTTGACAATAGTGTTCGGCTCACCGCCGATATACTGGGCAGGCGTCTCGATGAATGGCAGCACCCGCTCATCGAGCGCGCGTTTTATGTCATCGCTCATCGTATGTACAGCATATCACGGATGCGAGCTATTTTCACCCAAAATCCAGCGTAGGGAAACCACAAAGACGCAAAGAACGCGAAGGATACAAAGAAGAGAAGAAGGGAGAGGCGCCAAGCTTGGTTCCCCAATCATCGTTTCGCATCATAATTCGATCACCCTCTTCTTCGCGACCTTTGCGCTATTTGCGTCTTTGTGGTTTCCTATTCCCTCATTCTTCACTTGAATGTTTCTCCTCCCAGCACGAGTTGCGGCCGCATGCTCACGTTGATAACGAGGGCAAGCCCCGCGAAGGATGTCAGCAGGGACGATCCGCCGTAGCTCATGAACGGAAGCGGGAGGCCGACCGTCGGGAATTGCCCGGCGGCCATGCCCGTGTTCACCAGCATCTGCGTGGCAAACAGGATGATCACCCCCACCACGAGCAGCCGTGCCGGGGCGTCGCGAGTGGCATCGGCCACGCGCGCACAGCTCGAGAAGAACAGGAAAAACAGCAGCAACACCCCCACTGCCCGCAGGAAGCCCCATTCCTCGCAGATCACTGCGAAGATGAAGTCGGTGTTCCGCACCGGCAGGAAGTCCAGCCGGTTCTGCGTTCCCTGGCCCCAGCCCTTGCCGGTCAGCCCGCCGGAGCCGATGGCCGCCTTCGCCTGCGTGAGGTGATACAGCTCGTTCATCAGCAGCTCGGGGTCCTTGGTGTCCTGATTGATGAAACTGACGACCCGCTGCTTCTGGTACGGCGCGATGGTGAACCACAGGCACGGGAGCGCCAGGACTCCGAGCAGGAAGAACACGAACAGGTGCTTCATGCGGGCGCCCGCAATGAACACGAGCCCGGCGAATATGGGCAGCAGAATAAGCGCCGTGCCGAGGTCCGGCTGCCGCGCGATCAACAGCGCCGGCACCAGCACGATCGCGAACGGAACCAGCAG
>DATKYA010000131.1:0-2561 GCA_035528775.1 Planctomycetota bacterium
GTCTTGGGGCCAACCGGGTTCTCGTCGCCGATGTAGAAGAACGCGGGCTTCTCGGGCGGGCCGTCCATTTCCTCAAAGCTGCGCATTCGCCCGTATGACAGCTTCAGCGTGACCGGCAGCTCGCAGTGAGTGTAGTCGACCATCGGCGTGAACATTGCCTGCGCCAGGTAGCCGCGGCGGAGGGCGTCCATGTCGGGAATCTCGATAAGGTTGTGGGCGGCCCACGTGCCGGCGTCGCCGGTGTACGTGCCGTAGTCCATCACAAGCGGCGTGCCCTTCGCGTACCAGTTGAACGACGACTCGTCGTGCTCGTAATGGTCCTTCCAGAAGCCGATCTTCTGGAACAGGTAGCTTTCGCGCGGGCCCGGGTGCTCGTGCCGCATGGCCACGCCGAGGTCGTCCATGTGCTCGCTCGACAGCGGCCTCAGCGGATATTCGCGCTCCGGGATCGGCGCCATCGCAGCGAGCATCAGCGGCGAATGCTCGCCCGGCCTGATCGCCTGGTCCTGCTTCTGGTAAACAGAGATCAGGTCGGCACGGAGCGGATCGGTGACCGCCAGCTCGCCGGCGTACGCCAGCAGATACTCCCCGCCCAATTGCGGCAGCACGGAGTTCCCGATCGCAGGGTACGTGTAGGCGTTGAACCGCTTGTCCAGCGGCCCAAAGAACCGCACCAGCCATGCCGCATACTTCCGCATCCGGCTGTCGTTGAAGTAGTCGATCCCCCATCGGTTCTTGAGAATACGGAAGGTTATCACGAAATAGGAGAAGGTGTAGAGGGCGTAGTTGATCGATTCCTCCCAGGCGCCGCTGTCGCCGCAATAGGCGTCGAGCTGCCGCTCCATGTCGTCCTGTGCGTATCGCAGCCACTTGCCGGCATCGGGGTGGTCGGGGATCAGGCTGCTCAGGTGGATCAGGGCGCAGATCGGGTCGGACTGGAAGTTCGGGAGGCAGTTGGTCCATACGAGCTTGTCGGGCTTGTGTTCGCCGGGGTAGGTGTAGAGGTCGCGGGTCGACTCGGGGTGGTCGGGGTGCTTCCACGTGCGGGAGTGCGGCCAGCGGCCTTCGTCCATGATGCGGCGTGCGGCGAACGCGAAGTAGGCGTTGAGCCGGTGAACCTGCTCGTTGTTCAGGGCTTCGTCCTTGCGGAGCAGCTCGTAGGCGAGCATCAAGGCGCGAAGCCGGCGCGAGAAGCCGATGACATTCTTCGCGTAGTCGTGATGGCCTTCGCGGAACCCCTGGAAATCGCGGACCCACTTCTCGAACCGGCCGATGATATCGGCAAGCAGCGCCTGCCGGTGCTCGGACGTCGGGTCGAGAAGCGCCGCCAACGTGGGCGAGGCCCCCTGGTCGGCTGCCTTGCGCAACGGCGGGAGTGCTGCGGTGTTGCGTTTCGCCTTCGCACGGTAGTCGTCGCCGAAGAATCCGGGCTTGCTCCAGCACGACTCATCCCACACGGAATCGCCGGTCAGGTCCAGGTGCTCGTCGAGGCGGATGGCGTTGAACTCGGCGTGCAGCCGGTGGAAGACGAATCGCCGCTCGGGCGTGCAGGTGCGCTCGAACGGCCCGGCGTACAGCAGCCAGAACCGCCGGCCGCTGAACAGCGACGCGTGCAGCTCGGCCCGGCCATCGCGGCCATAGACGCGCATAATGTTGTCGACCGGCCGCTCCCATTGCCCGCCGTACAGGCCGAGCATGCCGACCATTCCGCGCGGCTCGTTGCGGCTGTCGAAGAACGCGAACCAGCCGCGGTTGTTTGGAACGAAGTACTCCGACAGCACCGGCATCTGCAGGCGGCAGAGCACGTCCTTGGGCCGCGGCTGGCTCAGCGGCGCCACGTGCGGCTGGGCCTCGCCCTCGAATTCCGGGCCGTCGTGCGATATGATGCTGTCGAGCTCATCGCCGGGATTGAACGCGAGCACAAGCTCGGAATCCATGTCGAGCGCCAGCGTCTCCGCAACTTCCACGATCGGCTCGTGGCGGTAACATCGGAACTTGACGACGTAGCTGTGGTTGCGCTCGTATTCGTCCTTCAGCTCATAGTCGATGAAGAACGGGCCTTCATTTGTGCGGGCGAGAGTGCGCTGTACGAGGGGGAACTTGCACCGGATGCTGCTCTCGAGGGGGAACCCGCCGCAACCGGTGAGGAACGTGCCGAGCGGGCCGATCCGCAGTTCGTGGCCGGTCACCCCGAATTCGGCACCGTTCTCGCAGGGAATCTCGGCCGGCGAGAGGTTGGTTGAGGCGGCGGCCGTCGGCTCGAAATCCAGCGTTCTCACCTGGCCGGCATCAAACGACAGCCGCAGCATCACCTGTGCGCCGTCGGCATTCTGCTTGCCCGTGTATTGGAACTGCGCCGGGCTGCCGTCGATCTTGAGGGCCTGCGGCGAGCCGACCGATATCCCGGGTACCGTAATCATCACGTACTGCTCGGTCCATCTCGTGAACAGCGGGCCGCCAATCGTCACACGCATGGGTAACTCCATTCTGTGATCCTATCGTGCATGAACAGGCGAGAGCGTTCGGATGATGCGATGATGGGGTGATGGGGTGGTGGGGTG
>DATKYA010000132.1:0-3544 GCA_035528775.1 Planctomycetota bacterium
GCAAACTCGCGTGCGTAGGCTGGCGGGAGGTCGCTCCAGATCACCGGCTCGAGCAGGCCGACCATGTCGCCGCTCCGGCTCAGCCGGTCCAGGCAGCGCGCCTGGCCGAGCAGGCAGTCCATCACGGCGGGATCGACTCCGCCGGACGCGGTGAACGTCTGGAAAATGTGCAGGGCGCTTTCGAGGTGCTCGATGCGTTCGGGGCCGTCGTCGAGCGAGCAGGCGAGGCCGTACTCGGCCCAGGCCATCGACCGCTCGGCCGCGATGCAGAACCGCTCGGCGTCGCTCGATCCGGGCTGCTGCTCCTGCACGGCCTGGTAGAAGGTGAGGGCCTCCTGGAAGAGTTTGCACGCGGCATGCCGGGCAACCCGCGATTCGGCCGGATCGGCGGGCAGCAGGTTCATCGTGACGGCGCCCTTGACGCGAGCGATCTCCGCCTGCAGAAAGACGCGTGCGGCGCGGGACAGCGACAGCTTGTGCTGGTCGAGCATACCCTGCGCTTCGGTAACGCGGGCGTTGGCCTTGTCCAGCGTGGTGCACTCGAGCGCGGCGTTCAGCCGGTCGGTGATCTGCCCGATGGCCGGGCTCTCGCCGGCGAAGGCGCGGCCGGCGGCAATGATCGCCGCCGCGGCCAGGATTGCACTGCCGAGCACTGTTCTCATCATCGTGCGTCCGCTGTGGAGAATGCCACCGTCTCCAGCCCCGCGAGGTAGCAGGTGTCGAGCGCGGCGACCATCTCGTCGAACGGCACGTCCCGGTCGCCGGCGATGATCACGGTGAGCTCCTGGGGAGCGGCGGCGGCTTTGCGGGCCCTCAGCTCGCTGAGGAGGTGGCTGAAGGCGGCGCATTCCTGCCGGTCGCAGAAGATTCGCACGGGGTCGCCGGCAATGAGGTTGATGCGGACCGGCGGGAAGTCGGCCCGCGCCCGTTGTGCGCTCGGGCCGGGCTGCGTGGCCCGCGCCGCAAGGTCGTTTTCCACCTTCCCGAACGACGACGTGCACATGAAGAAAATGAGGAGCTGGAAGACGACGTCGATCATGGCCGCGATATTCAGCTCGGTTCCGGCGCCCGCTCGTTTCTGGCGTGTGAGTCGCATTGCATTCAGCGCCCGCTTGCGTTTTCCGATTTCGTAACAGCCACCTTCACCTGCGTGATGCGGCAGGCGGTGCAGATTCTCAGGATCGGCCTCACGTGCTCCCAGTGCAGCTCGCGATCGCACCGCACGAGCACGGACACGTGCTCAGGATCGCACTCCTTCAGCAGGGCTTCGATCGACGCCAGGGTGTGCGTCTGGCCCGAGGCGGAGATGGCTCCATCCTTGAAGACGGTGATTATGACCTGCTCGGGGGCGTGCGTGCGGTCGACACCGCTCCTCGCAGCCGGCAGGTTGATCGATTCCACCTCCAGCCGCATGATATGCGAGACCGTCATGAAGAAGATGATCAACAGGAACACGATGTCGATCATCGGAGCGATGTTCAACTCGTAGCCGTAGGTGCGCCTGATCTTGCACAGTTTCATTGTTCGGGCGTCCTCACAGCGGGTTTTCCTTGCGGAAGCGGCCCATCAGCTTTTCGACGGCCGTCTCGGCCTCGGCCACGATGCTGTCGATGCGGTTGCGGAAGAAGGCGATGAAAAACATCACGGGGATGGCGACCACGAGGCCCTCGGCGGTGGTGATCAGCGCTTCGGAGATGCCGCCGGCGAGCTGGGAGGGCTTGGCGGTGCCTTCCGTTTTCGCGATCTCCCGGAAGGCGTGGATCATGCCGGTCACCGTGCCCAGCAGGCCGAGCATCGGGGCAGCCGCTGCAATGAATGAGAGGTAATCCAGCCGCCGGTAGAGCTTCGACACCTGTCGCTCGCTCACTTCCTGCATTGCGTTTTGCATGTCGAAGAAACCGAACATCGAGCCGATCTGGTTCAGGCCGCCGCCAACGACCGCCGCGATGAACGAGCCGTCTTCGGCGCAAACGCGCTGGGCCTCCTGCCAGTTGCGCTGCTCCAGATGCCCGTGCACCTCCTCGATCAGGCTGTCGGGCAGCAGCCGCTCGCGCCGGATCACGAGGAAATCCTCGACAATGAGCGCAGCCGCGACCAGTGACAGCAGGATGATGGCGAACCCGACGACCCCGCCGGCGCGGATCATCGTCCACAGCGTGATGTCGCCCACGGGCTGAGCGGGGCCTGTAGCGGGTTGCGCCGCCAGCAGCGTCTGCCCGCACACCGCGAGCGCGATCATCCCGAGCAGCATCGAAAACACCCATCGGTTGCGTCTGGCGCGGAGGTTCAGCATGGTGAAGAGGCCTTTCCTTGGAAGTCAAGAAATCCAGCAAGTCTCGTGGATCAAGTGGACTCAGTGGACATAGTGGACATAGTGGGACATAATGGACATAATGGACTCGGCGTACATCGCTCTCTTTGGGTCAAAGCCCAAAGCCCTTCCGGCCCCGCTATTCATGGTAACTTCGTGTCAAGACGCCACTTCTATGGCCCACCGGGGTTGTTGAGTCTGCGATTGGCTTCTGATGGCGACACGAAACGGTATCTGCCGCGGCTGCTGCTCGCGATGCGCTTCATCTCGGCTTCGGCTTCCTGCGACCAGAAGCAGATCGTGTGAATCACCGCCACGCGGCCGGTCGGCGACCGCCGGTCGACGTTGGCGCGGATGATCGCATCGGCGGCCTGCCTGGGCTCCACGTCCTGATACCTGCCAGTCTCGTCGGTCATCCGGTTGAACTGGCCGTCGGTCATCAGCCAGATGGCGTCCGGTTTCAGCGAGAGGGCGTACCGCATGGCGTCGACGGGATTCGTGAGACCTCCGCTCTCCATGGATCGCACCCACTTAAGGTACTTGCGTTTGTTGGCGGCAGTGGCGACCACCGGCCCCGGCGGTATGGCTGCGCCGGCTTGCATGCGCGTGTAGTTGTCGCCGTAGGAGATGATGAAGAACTTCATCGCGGGGCTGAGGCCGAGCACTGACTCGATCAGCTCGGCCTTCAGGATGTCGAGTTTACTGCCGTTCATGCTGCCGGAGCGGTCGACGACGTAGATGAACGTTCGGCCTTCTGCAAACACGCCGAAGAAGCCAGCCTTGCCGCCGGTTCCGGCGCCGCTGCCGGAGCCGTCGCCGGAACCGCTGCCATCGCCTGCTCCGCCGCCTGCACCTCCGCCGATGATCGGGCGGGGGGCCGCCGTCTCCACCGGCTGGGGCTCCGTGCCGGAAAGATCGATCACGGGCACGGCGAGCTCGCTGGAAACGTCGGCCCGCCGCCGTTCCGTGACGGGCGGCGCGACCGAATTGATCGCGGGGGCGGATTCCTCCACAATACCGACTTTCCGTCCGGAGCCGCCGTCGGTGCCGTCGCCCCTGCCCGATCCCAGGCCGAAGAACGGGGCGCCCGCTAACGCCAGGAAGAGGAGCAAGTGTATCACCAGTGAGATCGCCCATGCCGTGGTGGAGGTGAGCATCTCCCTGCGCTCCTCGCGGCTGATCGGCGGCTCCGGCTGAGCGACGGCGGGCGATGCGGCCTCGGCTCCCGGCAGG
>DATKYA010000133.1:0-3729 GCA_035528775.1 Planctomycetota bacterium
TTTTCCGGTAAAATATCAGGCAGCCGATCCGATACTGAAGACACAGGAAATACGCGTGCGACCGCTGCGGCCGCCCGGAATCGGCACCTTGTGCCTGATCCGGAATGATGCTCCGTCCCTGACCCGGGGAGACAGCGATGAAGACCGACGATACCTTCCGCCGTGACGTTGAGCGAGCGAAGCGAGAGTACTCCGACCGAACGGATCGCGCCGCAAGCGTAACGGTCATCCCGCCCAAGCGGCTGTTCAGCAAGCAATCGAGCAATTGAGTTGAGGGCGGCGAGCATGAGGTTCGCCGTGCACGCGTGTCCGGGCCGGCCTTCGCGGGCTGGCCTGTGATCCTGCACGTTTGTGTTCGCCTGCCGTGATGCCGTGCACTCCCGTCAGCCGGCGGCTGCGAGTTTGCCGCTCGCAGTGTGCTGCGCTTCTTTACAAGAAATGACTTGCAAAAGGCGGCTCCATCGGTAGAATGCTACGGTATGGAAGACTGGTCCACATTTGCCGGTTCCCGACAGGAGACGCCTCCAATGACAAGCCCACGGTTCGAGATAGCCGACATCGGCAACAACTGTTACACGATAAACGACCGCAATCGCACGGTGGCGATCATCACCAGCCAGGGATACATCGATTGGCTGCTGAAGTCGCCTATGCAGGACGGCCCGCTCATCGCGGAAATCCGCAAGGAAACGCATCTGAGCTACACGCTGGGGCTGAAGCTGCTGCTGATCACGCCCACGCCGGCGACGGTGCTGAAGGGGTTCTCGTACAGGGTGCAGAACGGCGGGTCGCAGCTCGTCCTGAGCGGCCGCGGCGAGACGGCCGACGGCAAGTTCACCTCCGAGACTATCGCCGTGCTCCATCCCGATGACAAGATGAGCCGCTACGAGTGGGACATGGAGACGATGATCACGAACGCGACCGGCGAGCCTATCGCGATCCGCGGCCTGGAGTACAACAACGTCTATCCCGGCAAGTGCGGCAGGTGCATGTGCCTCGCTCCGGAGAAGGAATACAACAGCACGCTGATGGTGGACCGCGATGGGATCGTGTGGCGATTTCCACATCAGCACATGATGCACTACGGGCGCAAGATCAGCAAGCTGAACTTCGACGTCGGTACGATGGCGGGGTTTTTTGGCGAGCAAACCGGCAACCCCGTAGTGATCGTGAAGGACTCGCCGGTGGAGCCGGACTGGGGGATCTGCGACATGTACTACGATCTCCACTGCTGCGCCCGCACGCCTGAAGGCTTCAAGCCCGGCGAGAAGCTCACGTTCCGCTACACCGTGAAGTACCTGGGCAAGCTCGAATCGGAGAAGTGGGTGGCGGCGGCGGCGCGGCCGGTGCCAGTCGATGCCGACGACTGGGCGCACCACACGTACCCGCGGCTTGATCTCGGGATGAACACCTTCAGCCGGCGAGTGGAGATCGACAAGATGGACGACGCGAGCGGGTTCCGCCCTGCCCCGCCGCAGAAGGTGTGGGACAAGGACGTGGGCCATTCGACGAAAGGCTCGCTGCGCATCACCAACGACAAGCCGGAGGCGACGGTGTGGTCGGCCGATCCGCCCACCCAGGTGCCCGCCGAAACGAAGCTGAACATCACCGGGATGATCAAGACCCAAGGCGTGGAAGGCAAGGGGACGTTCATCCGGGTCCGGTATCATACGTTTGTATGGCATCCCAAGCCGCACGTGGAATGGGTGAAAGTGTTGGAATCGGAGCCGATCAAGGGCACCTCCGATGGCTGGGTGAAGGTGACTGTGCCCGAGCTGCTCATCCCGTCCGAGGAGTTTGACTACCTCATCTGGATCGACATGGTGCTCGACGGCAAGGGCGTGGCATGGCTGACGGACGTTGACCTGGATCTGCAGCCGGCGTCCTCGCAGAAGCCCGCGGCCGAGAAGGGGTCGTCGAAAGCCAAATTCGTGTCGGCCGGGAAATCCAAGTCGTCGTCGGGGACGGCCATGTGAAGGGCGTTACAGGCTGCAGGCTACAGGCTGCAGGCTGCAGGCCACAGGCTGCAGGCTGCAGGCCACAGGCTGACGAGCCAATGCCCAATGGCGTGAGATTAAGCATTTTGTGCTCGAAAGTGGGGCCGTCGGTAGGGGCGGGCCGCCCGTGCGTCTTCGCACGAAGCAGCTTTAGCTGCGTAGGCGTTGCCCGCCCTTGATGGCGTTTTCCTTGCCGTGCTCAAGGGCGGGCAACGCCTGCGGGCCTTGCGGCCCTGCCTCTCGAAGACTCGTGCGGCGACCAAGCAACGCGGTGACCCTGCGCCCGTAGTGCCGCCGGCGGCCTGCCCCTACCCAATGCGCAAATAGCTTAATCTCACGCCATTGGCCCCAAGCCCCCATGATAAGGAGCTTCCGTGGACAAGCTGATCATCGGTCGCGACGAGTTTCGTGACAAGGTATACGCGTGCTGGCTGGGCAAGAACATCGGGGGGACGCTCGGCGCGCCCTACGAGTGCCGACGGTACACGCACGCGCTGGATTACTTCCATCCGGTGCCCGACAAGTCGGCCCCCAACGACGACCTCGACTTGCAGCTCATCTGGCTGAAGATGCTGGAGGACGAGGGGACGGATCCGTCGGTGTCAAAGTTCGCGGAGTACTGGAGCCGTTACGCGGCGAGCTATCCGTGGAACGAGTATGGCTTCTTCATGCGGAACTACTCGCGCGGGCTGCGGCCGCCGGTGTCGGGTTGCTTCGAGAACTACTTCCTCGACGAGATGGGCTCGCCGATCCGCAGCGAGATCTGGGCGTGCCTGCACCCTGGCCATCCGCAGGCTGCGGCGCGGATGGCGTGGAAGGATTCGGCGCTCGACCACGCGGGCGGCGAGGGGATGCACGGCGAGATGTTCTGGGCTGCCGTCGAATCGGCGGCGTTCGTCGAGCACGATCCGGTCACGCTGATCCGCATCGGGCTGAGCATGATCCCGCTGTCGAGCCACATCGCGCGGTCGATCCGCGAGGCGCTGTGGTGCTGGCAGAACGGCAAGCCGTGGGGCGAGGCCCGCGAGCGCGTGGCCAGCCGCTTCGGGCACCTCCAGCCCTGCAACGCCGTCCCCAACCACGGCTTCACCATCATCGGCTGGCTGTACGGCACCGACTACGGCGACCGCCTGTGCAAGGCGGTGAACTGCGGCTACGATACCGACTGCACCGGCGCCACGCTCGGCTCGCTACTCGGAATCCTGGAAGGCACGGCCGGCATACCCGCAAAATGGTGCGATCCCATCGGCACGCAGATCATCGTACACAAGTTCACCCGCGGCTTCGCGCCGCCGGCCACAATCGACGAGTTGGCGGACAGGACGGTTGCCCTGGCGAAGAAGACCGTGGGGAAGTCGGCGGACCGCGCGTTCGGGCCGACAACGGCGGTTCCGGCGGACCTGGCGTCGCGGCTGTTCCGCAACGAGCTTGCGCACGCGGCCCAGGCGCAGGACATCCACGCGGGCGTGGAGCTGTGCGGCAGGAAGGAATTGACATTCCATTACGGCGGCGAGCCCGTCCTGTATCCCGGCATCGCTCGCGACGTGTGGGTGACGGTTGACGGCAGGGCCGACGCGAAGGTGGGCCTGAAGGTGCCGAAGAGCTGGCAGTGCACGCGGCTGGGCAACGCGCGATTCCGGATTCTCGCCGACGGCAAGGTGGCGGATCGCAACAGCCTGAAGGTGTCGCTCGGCGGCAAGTCTGCCGATTTCACAATGCTCGGCCCGGGCGA
>DATKYA010000134.1:0-4624 GCA_035528775.1 Planctomycetota bacterium
CGTCGATGTCCGACGCGAGCACCGAGACGAAGAACTCGTCGAGATCGGGATCGTCGAGCTTGCCCAGCGTGTAGACGCCCCACGCCCGGAGTTGGTAGAATGCGTCGCAGACGCCGCCATCGGAGCCGTCGCCGTTCTTCAGCCGGGGCGCCTGGTATTCGGCCTTCAGCAGCGCCTTGAATCGCGAGTGCGTCGCGCGGTCCTTCTGCGGGCACTGCAGCCATTGCTCGATCGCCAGCATGGAGGTCATTGCTTCCGCCCGCCAGCATTCGTCGGAGTGCGGCCGCTCGAAGCGCTCCATCAGGCCGGCGAGGTTCTCGCGTGCGCGGGTCTCCGCCTTCAGCCGCTGTTTATCCTGGGCGAACACAAGGTTCGCCCCAACAGTGCCGCGGGTGCCCGTCGCTGGCGGAAGCGTCTCCCGCATCTTCACCACGGCATCGACCGATGGCCCGCAGCCCGCGGCGATCACGACAAGCGCGGCCGTCGCCAGCACGGTTGCGAATCGCCGTCTGATGGTGCTGCCGATCGACATGGAAATTCCGGTTGCCATCATGTTACTCGTGGTTCTGCCCGAGGAAGACCCGCACGTACCGGGGCGACTGCACGTCCGCGGTCAGCCTGTCTCCGCTCGCCTCCGCGATCCCGCTCGCCAACTCGTCGGCCATGAGCTGCCCGTAGATCCACAGCAGGGCGTTTCCATTCGTGGCTGACCGCAATACCTTCACCTGCTCGATCCCCTCCGTTGCGCGGAGCTTCTCTACCTGCGACATTACCGCATCTTGGGGCGCCGATATTTCGAGCATAATACCGTCCCTGAGCACCACCGTCCGTATCCAGTGATCGAGGACGTCTTCCAGCACGAGCGGCGCGACCTCCTGCACGGCTTTCTCGGCCGCCGGATGCATCCCGCTCGAATTCCGGTCGCCGCCTTCCTCGCTGCTGTTGCGCGCCGAGACGACCTGCCCGCTGCGGTCGACCGCGGAGACCTGCACGTGGACGGTCGACATGTTCACCGGCACTTCGTAGATGGTTTTGGTCCGCGTGGTGCCGGACACGCCGAGCTTCACGGTGTAGACCGGCCGTGCATCCGGCTGGCTTGCCGGGGGGGGCGCCTGCTCCAGCACCGGCAGGCCGGCCTTTGTCGCTTCCGCCTCCATCGCCTTGCGAACCCACGCCGCAAGCCCCGCGTCCGTCTCGCCGAGTTCCTCCGCGCTCACAACGATGATCGGGCTACGCTCCCGCAGGCCGGTCCTGATCCGCGAGATGTCGCTCCCCAGTGTCAGGCGCGAGATGCCGGCTTCGATCTCCACGCTGAACGTGCCGTCGTCGTCTTTCCCGCGCTCGATCTCACGCACGAACTGGGTGTAGTCGGATGGATGCCTCCCGAGGGCGTTCCACAGCAGACGCTGCAGGCTGTCGTTTTCCACCTTGCCGGCGAGCGCGGGCAGGGCAGCCTGCCTCATCGCGTCCTCACGGGCAGCTTTGTCGGCCGCCTCATATGATTCCTCCGACACGCCAACAGCCGTGACGACGGCCACGTCGGGGCAGTCATCCGGCAGCGCGTCCGGCGGCTGCACGAGCGGCTGTTTGATCACGTTGGACGGTTGCCCGGTCTGCTCGGTACCGGCGGGAACTTCAATGACCTCGCTGCTGCGTCCGATCGACGGCACCTGTACGGGCTGCTCCTTCCGAACCTGGCCCATCAACCTGGCGGCGCCCGCGCCCGCCACGAGCAGGGCCAGCGCGAGCACTGCCGCCAACATGCCGATCCGCCGCCGGTGCACGCGCCGCAGATCCGCGAGCAATTCATCGGCCGACTGGTATCGCTCGTCCGGCGAGACCGCCATGCACCGCGCGATGATCGCGTCCCACCGGCGCCACAGCCCGGGCACCGCCTGCGACGCCGGCTTCGCGAAGCCCGTGGGCACCGCCCCCGTGAGCATGCGATACAGCAGCACGCCAAACGCGTAGATATCGGTTCGCCCGTCGATGGGGCCGCGGCCGCTTCGCTGCTCGGGAGCCATGTAATCGTAGGTGCCGGCGACGTCGGCGGATTGCGAGCGGCTTTCGCCGGAGGCGCCGGGCGCGTCGAGCGTGTCGCCCGCGAATGATTGGTCTTCCGGTTCGGCAGGCGCCGCACCGGGGGCGGCAACGGTCTTGCCCGCCATCGATTCCTCGATTCCGCCCGCTGCTGATCCGCGCGCGGGCCCGGTCAGCCTGGCCAAGCCGAAATCGGTGATGCGGACGTTTCCGTCGCCGTCGATCAGGATGTTGCCCGGCTTGATGTCGCGGTGAACGACCCCGCGCGAGTGAGCGTAGGCGAGTGCTTCGGCGAGCTGGATCGACCAGGTACGAGCCTGCTGCTGCGGGAGCCTGCCGTCGGGCTGCTGCTTCAGATAGTCGCGCAGGCTCAGCGGCTTCCCGCCCGGGCCGGCCACGTACTCCATCACCAGGTAATAGACGCCGTCGGCCACGCCGAGATCGTGCGCGACCACGATCCCCGGGTGCCGCAGCTCGGCCATCGTGCGGGCCTCGGCGGGATCGTCCGGCAGGACCTTCACCGCGAAGCTCTTGTGCAGCAGCACGTGCTCCGCCCGGTACACCCTGCCCATCCCGCCCGCACCGATCAGCTCCTCGATGCGGCAATCCCCGATCTGTTTGCCGACCAACCTGTCCATACGCCGTCCGATCCACGTCCCCCGGCTGTGGCACGCCAACGCACGCTGCTCCCGACACGGCCATTATAGCAGCGCATAACGGGACAGGCAAGAGGCATTTCGGGGTGACAAATTTTCACAATGGGAAGAAATGAAGATGAGGATGAAGAGGAAGGCCAACGTCGAACGTTCAACGTCCAACGATCAACGTTCAACGAAGAGGCCGTCTAACGACTGCTGAAAAGGTTGGATTTCCTCGACCTTCCTGAGTGGGGGTCTTCCTGTTGGCAGTTGATAGTTGAGCGTTGGGTGTTATCTTCTTCAGCCCCTGAAGAACCGCGCGTCCGTCCCATCCTGCCCCGTGGGAATGGAGACCACGCGGTAGCAGTGCGGGCAGCGCCCCTCGAACGCCGTGCGCGCACGGTTCGGATACAGCCTGCCATACACGCCGCAGCACTCGAACAGCAGCCCAACGAACGGCCTCCGGGATCGGCTTGGGGCCTGCGGCTTGGGGCTCGCGGCCTGAAGATCCGTGCGATCAGATGTCATATTCCACCTCTTGCTTGACTCAAGGTGCACTCATGCTCACGACCGTGGGAAGACGCCTCTTCCTTCGACGTTCATCGTTCGACGTTCGGCGTTCGGCGTTCGTCTTCCTCTTCCCCCCAGGCCCCACGCCCCGCGCCTCAAGCCCCACGCCCATCCTGTCGCTTTTCTCTCCAGTATCGGCCCCCGCGGGCCGTTCGTGCACCGCAAAAAAGAATGGAGCAAAACTGCGTCCGTCCGATACATTCAGTACGACAGGTCTAAGCCGATAATGTGAGAGAGGAGGGTATAGACAGGATGTCTATAAATCCAGGGTTGCCATGCTACGGACTGCCCGGTGCCGTCCGTGTGGATCCGAGCGTCTACACACAGGGGCTGAGTATGCTGAAACTACAGGAACGGCGCGCCGCGCGGCGCGAGCAAATGAGCGAGACCATTCTTTTCCGACGAACCACCCCCGGCACCTCGAGGCGATTTCTGTCGGGCTCCCTCCGCGACATCTCCTCGGGCGGCATCTCCTTCGAGACGGAGGCGAGGCTGCAGGCCGGCGAAGTGATCGACGTGTTCTTCAAGCGGCAATTGGCGTATACCGACACCTGCGCCCGCGCAGAAGTTGTGAGGACATCATCCCTGGGAGCGCGATCGGAAGTGGGTGCGAAGTTTGTTTGATCCCGCCCTCAATGCTCTTCCAGGCAAACGAGGTCCGGAGAACTCACAGGGCTCGCGTTAAGCCATCCGAGTTTGCCAGACCGAGTTTGTGATCTCCCCTCTTCGCCCTCCCTCACCGGAGGGCGTCTTCCTTTCAAGATCGTTGCTCCCTTGTTTCTGTTTTTCGTTGCTCTTGTTCGTGTGCGGAGCGAATTGAGGGCCGAATCCTGTGTGCAAACGTGGATTTGCGCCGCACGCTTCGCGTACGGGGGCGGGCAACAGTGGCCCGCCCCTACACGGTCGCCGAATATCGGCAAACGGTTTCCTGAAGCGACAAAGGCCATACACGAGCTTTTCGCGTACAGTCGCAATGACGGAATCTTCGTAGGGGCGGGCCACTGTTGCCCGCCCTCTTCATTCTTCAATTCTTCTTCCCTGCTTTTCTTCCGGCCCGGCCGCTCCCGATCGCTCCCAATCACGTACGAATGTACAGTTCATAAATCAGGCATGATGGACGTAGTGGACTTCTTCCTTTCCAGTCTTCTTCTCTTCTTCGTCCTCTTCGTCCCTTGGTCTCTTCGAGGTCTTCTTCCTCTTCCTTCACCCCATCAGCCCACCACCCCACCACCCCATCACCAATTCACCACCTTCACCGCCGAATACGGCACCAGCCCCAGGTCGTTCGCTTCGTCGGCAGCCGGCAGTTCCTCAAGCTTCGGATGGGCGTCGAGCCGGTCGACCGTGAGGAGCTGCTTGTGGCCGGGCTGCCACTT